>JBIKWW010000030.1:0-15713 GCA_044356125.1 Acidimicrobiia bacterium | reverse complement strand
GAAGAGCTCCTTCTCCGGCCGGTCGGTCCTGCAGACCTACCGCGTCCCGTTCCGCAACCAGGACGGCGTCCTCGTGAGCGAGGCCGACGCCTGGGTGATCCGCACCCAGCGCGACGTCGCCCGGGAGCGATCCAGCCGGGACCTGGCCCACCCGAAGGTCTGGACTCCGGAGGAGATCGCGGTCGTCGCCGACCACTACGAGCGCTACCGGCGCCGCGGCGCCGAGCCCCGCTGGTTCGAGGACGTCGAGGTCGGCGACCGCCTTCCCGTGATGCTGAAGGGGCCGAGCACCGTCACCAGCTTCGTGTGCTTCACCCAGGGCTGGGGAAGCCTCTACGTGAAGGCCCACAAGCAGGCCTTCGACATGTTCCGGGACCATCCGGCCCTCGGCATCCCCAACGACCTCGGCGTTCCCGAGCCTCCCGAGCGGGTGCACTGGGACAGCGAGCTGGCCCGGGCTGTCGGCGTCCCTGCGGCCTACGACTACGGGCCGGAGCGGATCTCGTGGCTCGGGAACCTGGTGACCGACTGGATGGGCGACGACGCCTTCCTGAAGCGCCTGAACGTGCAGGTCCGCCGCCACAACATCATCGGTGACCTGACCACGTGCGACGGGTCCGTGTCCCGAAAGTGGGAAGAGGGCGGCGAGCACCTCGTCGAGCTCGCCATCCGTGGCCGGAACCAGAACGACGAGGAGACGGCGGCCGGAAGGGCGATCGTGGCGCTGCCGTCGCGCCTCGCGACCGGCACCCCGGGCTCATGAGCGGTGACCCCGGACGCGGCCCCGGACCCGGCCTCCTGGCGCCCTACCGTGTGCTCGAGATCACCGATGGCCGCGGTGCTCTGACCGGCCTGATCCTGGCGCAGCTGGGTGCCCGGGTCACGCTGGTCGAATCTCCCCACGGCGGTCCCCTGCGCCGGGTCCCCCCGTTGGCGGGACCGGACGCCTCGGTGCCGCTCGCTCACCTCGTCCTCAACCGGGGCAAGCGGTCGGTCGTCTGGAACCCCGCCGATCCGGCCGCCCTCCACGGCCTGCTCACCGGGGCCGACGCGCTGATCACCAGCGGAGGACCTCGTGAGCTGGCGGCCTGCGGCCTGCCTGCGATCGACGAGCTCCAGCGGGCCCACCCGGGCCTGGTGATCGCCAGCATCAGCGGCTTCGGGCTCACCGGCCCGAAGGCGGACTGGCACGACGCCGACATCGTCTGCGGCGCGGCGGGCCTGCAGATGTCGCTCACCGGCGACGCCGACCGGCCGCCCCTGCGCTGCGCCGTGCCCCAGGTCTTCGCCGCCGCCGCCGCTGACGCCGCCGTGGGCGTCCTGGTGGCCCTCGCCGAGCGGGAACGATCCGGTCGCGGGCAGCTGATCGACTGCTCGGCACAAGAGTCCTGGATCTGGATGGGCTTCTACCACGCGTACTCGGCCGCCTGGGGGTCGCCGGTGTCCACCCGGAACGGCGCCTCACCCCGGACCGGCGTCTCGACCGTCCGCTTCGACTTCCCAGCCGCCGACGGACACGTCACGGCGACCGTCCTGTTCGGTGATGCGGTCGGTCCCTACACCAACCGTCTCGTGGCCTGGATGGCGGAGGAGGACGAGTGCCCGCCCGACCTGGCAGCCACGGACTGGGCGGCGTTCAATGTGAAGGCCGACCCGGAGCGCCAGGTCCGCCTCAACGACGCCATCGCCGCGTTCACCTCCCGGCGGACCAGGGCCGAGCTGCTCCAAGGCTCTCAGGCGCGGCGCCTGCTGCTCGCCCCCGCCCTCACGCTGTCCGACGTCCTTCGGTCCGCGCAGTTCGCCGAGCGGGGCCTGTGGCGGGACCTGGAGCTCACCCCCGGCCGGACCGTGCGCATCCCCGGACCGATCGCCCGATCGTGGCCGACCCCCTTCGTCGAGCTCGCCCCCGCTCCGGCACTCGGCGACGCATGGCCGTCGGCGACCGACGGCCCTTCCCGAGCCGGCGGCCCTCTGCCGGAGCCGGCGGAGGGCGGGTCCTCCCTCCCGCTCGAAGGCCTGAAGGTGCTCGACCTCACGACCTCGTTCGCCGGGCCGCTGGCGACGCGGACGCTGGCGGCCTTCGGTGCCCGTGTCGTCAAGGTCGAGTCGGAACGACGGCCGGACCTCTCCCGCACCACTGGTCCGTTCCTCGCCCGCAGCATCGACGGCGCCGCGCCCTACGCGCACACCAACGCCGGGAAGTGGTCCATCGCGCTCGACCTCACGCAACCCGCCGCGTCCCGGGTCCTCCACGACCTCGTGGCCTGGGCCGACGTCATCGTCGACGCGTACGCGCCCGGGGCCCTGGCCCGCATGGGCCTCGACGAGGCGACGGTGCGCCGCCTCAACCCCGGTGCCGTGGTGCTGCAGAGCACCATGGTCGGACAGACCGGCCCACTGTCGTCGATGCCGGGATACGGCAACATGGCCAGTGCGCTCTGCGGCTTCTTCACCACCACGGCGTGGCCGGACCGGGCGCCGGTCGGGCCGGTCGGCGCCTACACCGACATGATGTCGCCGCGGCTGTCCGCCGCCGCCGTCCTCGCCGCCCTCGACCACCGACGACGCACCGGTGAAGGTACCTGGATCGACCTCGGTCAGGGCGAGGCGTGCATGCAGATGCTCGCGCTGGGCCTGGCCGACACGCAGCTCGGCGGGCGCAGCTGGGAGCACCAGGGCAACGACGACCACTTCATGGCCCCCCATGGTGTATATCCCTGCACCGGGTCGGATCAGTGGGTGGCCATCGCCTGTTCGGACGACAACCAGTGGGCCGCCCTGGCCCGGTTGCTCGCCGTCCCCGACCTGGCGACCCTGACGCTGACCGATCGGCTGGGCCGCCGACGCGAACTGGACGCCCTCGTCAGCCGCTGGACCGCTGACCGCACGTCCCAGGGGGCGGCGGCCGAGCTGCAGCAGGCGGGCGTGGCCGCGCACGGCGTCCAGAACAGCCCCGAGTGCAGCGAGGACCCCCAGCTGCGGCACCGGGGCTGGCTCACCGACGCCACCCACACCCTGCTCGGCCACATCCCGATCGGGACGACGCCAATCCGCCTGTCACGGACGCCGGCCCGTCTCGATGCGGCAGGGCCTCTGCTCGGTGAGCACACCTTCCCGGTGCTGACCGATCTGCTCGGCTACGACGATGATCTCGTCACCGAGCTCGTGGTGTCGGAGATCTTCCGGTGATGGCGGCCACCGCTCCCGACTTTTTCGACTGACGATCCACCCAGAAGACTATTGATCTCGCCAGCCGTGCGGGAGGAGAGGAGCAACGGACATGGGGACGCTGAACGACCGGGTCGTGATCATCACGGGAGCCGGACGGGGAATCGGACGCGAGCACGCGCTGCAGTTCGCCGCCCAGGGCGCCAAGGTCGTGGTGAACGACCTCGGCGGCGGAACCGACGGGCGGGGCGCCTCGGAGAGCCCCGCCCATGAAGTCGTGCTCGAGATCAAGGCAGCCGGTGGACAGGCCGTCGCCAGCACCGACGACGTCGCGTCGTCCGCTGGCGGCGAGGCGTTGATCCGGACGGCGGTGGAGGCCTTCGGTGACGTGCACGCGCTCGTCAACAACGCCGGCATCCTGCGCGACCGCACCCTCACCAACATGACCGACGACGACTGGGAGACGTCGATCCGCGTGAATCTGTCGGGCACCTTCTACCCCTCACGGGCCGCCGCCCGGTTCTGGCGGGAGCGGTCCAAGGATGGCGCGCCGGTGAAGGCGGCGATCGTCAACACGGCGAGCGAGTCGGGACTCTTCGCCAACGCCGGTCAGAGCAACTACGCGGCTGCCAAGTCCGGCGTCGCCACCCTCACGGAGCTGTGGCACAAGGAACTGGGCCGCTACGGCGTGCGGGTCAATGGCATCTGCCCGCGCGCCGCGACCCGCCTGACCGCCCAGGTGGGCACCGCCGATCGAGGCCCGGAGTCGGCCTGGCACGCCTCGCACGTGTCGCCGTGGGTCGCCTACCTGATCTCCGAGGACTGCCCCGTATCCGGGCAGGTCTTCGTCGTCGTGGGTGGGCTGATCCAGCGTGCCGCGCCGTGGACCCTCGACCCGGCGTGGAAGATCGAGGGCACGCTCCACTGGGACCCTGCACAGCTGCCGGCGAAGGTCGACGAACTCGGCATCCCCACCAACGCGGGCAGGGACACCGGCATCCTCCGCTGAGCCACGCACACTGAACGCTCGTGGCCTCGGGCACGCCGAGGTGACCACGCACCCGCTCGATGCCGCCCCTGAGGTGTACCGGGCCCTCGCCGCCGGGACGGTCACCGGGCGGGCCGTGGTCACCCCGCATCTGGAGGCCTGATCGGTCGGTCCCCGCGGCACGATCCGATGCTCGGGCCGCCCGGGACCATCGGCGGTCAGGCCCCGGGTCCGATGCCGAGCTCGGCGAGCACCTCGGCGTTGTGCTCGCCGAGGCTGGGGAAGCCGAGCTGCGGATCGCACGGCGTGCCGTGGAAGCGTGCCGCCGGGCGGGCCTGACGGATCCGCCCGACCACGGGGTGGTCGTACTCGACGAGCGACCCGTTGGCGACGACCTGCACCTGTTCGTGCAGATGCTCGAGGGCGGTGACGGTCCCGCACGGCACGTCGTGATCGACGAGGGCCTGGTAGGCCTGGTCCACCGACATCGCCTCGAACGCTGCCGCCATCATCTGGCCCAGCAGTGCCATGTCGGCCGCCCTGCCGCCGAGCGTGTTGAAGCGCGGATCGTCGCACCACTCGGGATGGCCGAGCGCCCGGTACAGGCGGAGGCGCTGCTCGAGCGTGCCCGCGAAGTACACGAGCTGGCCGTCGGCACAGGTGGTGAGGGAGTAGAGCTGGCTGAGCGTCGGACCCCGGCGGACATCGTCGTCGAGGAGGGTGTGTCCCATCATCCCGTCGGGCCAGAGGAAGGCCAGTGATGAGTCGAGCATCGACAGCTCGATGTGCTGTCCCGTGCCGCTGCGCTCGCGGTGGAACAGCGCAGCGGTGACGGCCTGGGCGGCATAGGCGGCCGTCGCCTTGTCGACCACTGCGTGGCGGATCAGGTCGGGGATCGGCACCTCGGGGTTGACCTGGAGCGCGACATGGCCGGTGATCGCCTGGATAACCGGGTCGAACACGGGGCGGTCGGCCATCGGGCCGTGGAGGCCATAGCCCGAGATCTCGCAGGTGACGAGGCGCGGATCGGCGGCGCGCAGCTCCTCGTGGCCGAGGCCCAGGCGCGCCATGACACCCGGACGGAAGTTGCTGATGACCACGTCGGCCGTTGCGATCAGCGCCCGGGCGACGCGGCGCCCCTCCCCGGTGTCGAGATCGAGCACCACCGATCGCTTCCCCCGGTTGCAGTTGATGAAGAACGAGTTGCTCCCACCCTTGCTGAAGTTCGGGACGGGCCTCGAGCGGTCCCCGATGCCGGGCTCCTCGACCTTGATCACGTCGGCACCTTGATCGGCGAGCAGCGTGGCGGCGAGCGGTCCGGCAGCCACCTGGCTGAAGTCGATGACCCTGATCCCCGAGAGCGGCCCCGGCCCACCCGTCGCTTGCCTCGTTGACATCTGGTCTCGCTCTCTGTCGGGTTGGTTGTCGCGTGTCGGCAGGTTCATCGGGTCGAGTAGTCCGCCAGGTCGGGGTGCTCCATGGCCTCACGGAAGCGGTCGTAGGACATCGTCCAGCCCGCAGGGATGCCGTCCTTGCCGAGGTACCAGCTGTTGCAGCCGGTCATCCAGACCGTGTGCTGTGCTGCGGCACACCGTTCGGCCTCGAACGCGTCGAGCGCGTCCGGGGTCGGCTCGATCTCGCGGTAGCGGCCCTCGCGGATCTGCTCGACGAGCGCCAGCACGTGCTGGAGTTGCATCTCGGCGACGTCGATCAGCGAGAAGTTGCCCACCGGCCCGTTGGGTCCGTTGAGCATGAAGAAGTTGGGGAAACCGGGCACGGTCAGCGACAGGTGCGCGCTCGGGCCGTCGGCCCACACCGAGTCGAGGTCGGCGCCGTCCCGTCCGAGCGTGCGGATGGGCCGTACGAAGCGGTCGGCCCGGAAACCGGTGGCGAGCACGAGCACGTCGAGCTCGTGCAGGCGGCCGTCAGCGGTGCGCACGCCGCCGGGTTCGATGCGTTCGATGCCGGCGGTGACGACATCGACGTTGGGCCGCTGCACCGCCTCGTAGAAGTCGCCCGAGAAGATCAGCCGCTTGCACGCCGCCCGGTAGGGCGGCGTCAGCTTGGCCTTCAAGACCGGATCCTGCACGAGGTCCAGGTTCTCCTGGCAGCGCTGCTGGATCTGGGCGAGGTACGGGTGGTTCACGTCGATCACGGCAGCGGCGACCGTGTCGATCAGGCTCTGGCGGAGGTAGCTGGCCAGGGCCTCCAGCGCTGTGGGGTCGCGTCGGAACGCCTCCTGCTCCTCGGCCGTGTAGCGGCGCATCTCGCCCGGGTAGACCCACTGCGCGGTGCGCTGGAACAGCGTGTAGCGCCCGACCCGGTCGACCAGCGCGGAGGTCATCTGCACCGCCGTCGACCCCGTGCCGATGACGCCGACGCGGCGGCCGTCGAGGGGGACGGAGTGGTCCCAGCGGGCGGTGTGGAACGACGCGCCGGCGAAGGTCTCGATGCCGTCGAAGTGCGGGACGTTCGGGTGGTGCAGCACGCCAGTGGCGGCGATGACGACCTCGAAGCGGTCGGTGTGGCCCGACGCCGTGCGCAGGTCCCATGCGCCGTCGGACCATCGCAGGTCGGTCACCTCGTCGCCGAAGCGGATGCGCGGCACCACGCCGAAGTCGTGCGCCACCCGCTCGAAGTACGCCTGGATCTCAGGGCCCGGGGCGAACCAGCCCGACCAGTCCGGGTTGCGGGCGAACGAGTACGTGTAGGAGTGAGCCGGCACGTCGCAGGACAGGCCGGGGTAGGTGTTCTCCCGCCACGTGCCTCCGAGACGGTCGGCCTTCTCGAACACGACGTGCTCGATGCCCAGCTCGGCCAATTTGATCGACGACAGGATGCCCGACATCCCCGCACCGATCACCGCCACCCGCAACGACGACTGCTGCGCCATGAGCCCCTCCTTCGACGACACCACGACGGGGCGTACGGTACCGACGGTCATGATCGGGTACCCCCGGGCGTGGAGAGCTCGAACAGGTTGCGGCCGTCCTCACCGGGATGGACGCGCCCTCGGCGCCCGATCGGTTCGACGCGCATCAGCTCAGCGGCCATGGCGACAGGGTCGGCGGCGTTGGCGATGGTCCGCCCACCGTCGACGAGATCGAGGATCAGGATCACGTCGGACGGCGTGCCCTCCCGGTCATGGTCGATCGTGTAGGTGACGATCGTGGCCTCACCGGTCGGCGCCGGGACCACCGTGACGGGCTCGATGTCGAGCGGGTCGCGGTAGCTCACCTCACCGGTGGCGCCCGGCGGGATGTGGGCCGCCGACGACAGCACCGTGGCCGCATGCTTGGCGTTGGCCATGCCGATGCCGGTGACGAGGACGCGGTTGCCGGGATGGGCGCGCAGGTGCTCGAGGGTGGCGGCGATCGAGTGGAGCACGTAACCGTTGCCGGGGCCGCCGGCGAAGGCGAGCCCTCCCGTGAGCGAGTAGGGCCGGGAGTCGGTGTGGTCGGTGTGCAGCGCGGCGAGCCCGAGTTCGATCGGGCTCGGGAAGCAGCTGTAGAGATCGGCGGCATCGAGGTCCTCGGGACGCAGGCCCGCCCTGCGCAGCGCCGTGCCGATCACGTGCTCCATGGCGACGCTCCCTGCGTACGTGGCGCGCTCCAGCGGATTCCACGCGTCGACGGCGCCCGCTCCGCCGAGAACGGCCATGCAGCGCTCGGTCAGCCCATGGGCCTCGGCGAAGCGCGACGACACGACGACGATCGCGGCGCTCTGGTTGACGTCGATGATGGCGTTCATCCGTTTGGTGTACGGGTAGGCGATCATCCGGTTGTCCGGGGTGATCTCAGCGATGGACTCGGCATCGGGCGCGTCGCGGAACCAGGCGTATGGGTTGCCGGCGGCCACGGCGGCGTTGCGGGCGAGCACCGTGGCGGCGATCGTGCGCTGCTCGTCGAAGCTGCGCCCGTGCGCGGCGCGGATTGCGTTCTCGTAGAGCGGGAAGGCCTGGATCGGCGCACGCAGGCCATGGCGCTGCTCGAGCGGCGAGCTGAATGGTGCCTGGTCGCCCCAGATGTCACCGCCGGGATACGGGGGCGGCCAGCCCGGAGGGGTGTTCCGCCAACCGGCGCGCCGGCGGGCCCGCACCACCTCGGCTCCGACGATGACCGCGCACTCGATGGCGGGATCGAGAGCCATCTGGTGGAGCAGGTCCTGGGGCGAGGTGCCGCCGGGCGGAACGCCGAGTCGGCGGACGTCGGGCGCCGCGCCCATCGCAGCCAGCACCGTCCCGGCAAGGTCGTCGTAGGTCCATGAGACCGTCTCGACGCAGGCGATGGCGTCGAGCAGGGCCAAGTCGTCGATCCCGGCATCGGACAGCGCGGCGAGTGCCATCGTGGCCATCAGCTCGGCGGGATGCGGGGCGACGTCGCCGTGGATGCTGCGCTGCGCTGCGCCGGCGACGTAGGTGAAGCGGTGCGACGGGTCCGGTGTCGGTGGTGTGGTCATTGCTCCAGTGCTCCGATGGCGATCAGGTCGTCGATCTCCGCATCGCTGAGACCGAGCACATCGCGGGCGATCTCCCGGGTGTGCTGCCCGAGCCCCGGGGACGGCGCGACCAGCGGCTCACCCATCGACGGGGTGATCATCGCCGGCCCTTCGAGCACGAAGGTCCCGACGCCGGGCTGTTCCAGGGTCTTCGGGAAGCCGCGGGCGAGGGAATGCGGATCGGTGATGTGGTCCGACGGGTACAACATCACCCCCGCCGGCACGCCCGCCGCCTGGAGCAGCTCCATCACCTCGGTGTCGCGGCGGGTCACCGTCCATGCCGACAGCCCGGCGTCGATCGCGTCGTGCGCGGCGCGTCGCCCGTCGACACCCGACAACGCCGGGTCGGTCGCCCAGTCCGGATCGCCCAGCACCCGGACCAGCGCGGCCCAGTCGGTGTCGTCACGCACGACGATCACCACCCAGCGCTGCTGACCCTGGCAGGGATAGACCCCGACAGGCGCTCCCCGCTCCCGGCGGTTGCCCTGCGGCCGAACGGAACCCGGCTCCAAGGCGTCGGCGAGGAAGTGGTCACCGAGGAGGTTGATGATGGTCTCGACCTGGGCCACCTCGACGTGGCTGCCCGGGCCACCCGCGTCGCGGCCGATGAGCGCGGCGACCGTACCCACGGCCAGCACCCGCCCGACGAGGTGGTCGGGATGGATGGCCATGCAGCCGGGGGGCTTGCCACCCTCGGGGAAGTTCCAGAGGTGGCTCATGCCGCCGGCCGGCCGGGTGTTGGGCCCATAGCCCAGCCACGTCGACCACGGTCCCCTCGACCCCATGAGCTGGCTCGATGCCATCACGAGGCGCGGGTTGATGGCGTGGAGCGTGTCCCAGTCGAGCCCGATGTCGGCCATCGTCCCCGTCGACGTGTTCTCGATCAGCACGTCGGCCCAGGCGACCAGCCGGTGGATGAGGGCCCGACCCTCGGGGACCTTGGCGTTCGCCCCGAAGGACCGCTTGGCCCGGCTCGACGACGTGAACGACGGGCTGTTCATCCCGCCAGTGATCATGCGGATGAAATCGGGGTAGGTGCGGGTCTCGACCTTGACGACGTCTGCGCCGTACTCGGCCAGCAGTCGGCCGGTCTCGACGCCCACGCCGCCGTGGCCGAAGTCGAGCACCCGGAGCCCGGTGAACGGGAGCGAGGGGGTGACGGGAACACCCGTCCCGACCGGCTCGGGCCCTGGAACCGGGACGTGCGACGCCCCGAACCCGCCGCTGTGCTCACCCCGGCCCGGGGACCGGTGGCGGTAGCCCACGCGTCGACCGTCGATCTCGAAGAACCCGCTGGCGACGGGACCGCACACGCCAGGGGCGATCTCGGCGTCGACGAAGGTCGCGCGTTCGACCATGTGCGGGAGCGACACCACCTGGTCGGGCCGCAGCACCGGGGTCATCACGATGCCGCGGCGCTGCGCCTCGTCGGCGAGCTCGTGCGCCGAGCGGTCCTGGAACAGCTCGACGAACATCGGATCGAGGACGTCGGTGATGGCGAGGCGGTTCGGAGCCGCATCCCAGTGCTCGTCGCGGAGGAACTCCGGATCGCCGAGCCACTCGCGCATGGCCCGCCACTGCCGCGGACTCAGGATGATCAGCCGCACGTAGCCGTCGCGTGTCGGATAGACGGGGTAGACGGGTCCGGAGCCGGCGCGCAACTCGTAGTAGGAGCCCCCCTGACCCCTCGTCAGGCTGGCGTTGGGGATGACCCAGTCGGTGATCTGGGCGATGGCCTGCATGACCGACACGTCGAGGAGCTGCCCGACGCCCGTGGTTCGCCGCTGCCAGAGCGCAGCGAGCGTGCCGAAGGCTGCGGTCATCGAGGTCGTGTCGTACGCCAACGACCCGGGTGGGAGCAGGGGCGGACGGTCGAGCGTGCCCGAGCGGGCGAGGAATCCGCCCAAGGCGACCATGACCTCGTCGGTCGCTGCGAACCCGCGGTAGGGGCCGGTCCGCCCGAAGTTCGTGATCGACGTGACCACGAGGCTTGGGTGGCGCCCGGCCACCTGCTCGGGCTCCAGGCCGAGGTGGGCGAGCGAGCCGGGGCGGGTGCTCGTCACCCACACGTCGCTGGCGGCGAGCAGCGACTCCAGCTGCGCCCGGTCGCCCGCTTCCTCGGGGTCGACCTCGTACGAGCGCTTGTTGGTGTTGCGATGCGCCCACCAGAGGCTGGTTCCGTCCGATGCGAAGGGGGGGAGCCGCCGCGCCGCTGAGCCTCCGTGCAGCTCGGTCCTGACCACTTCAGCACCGAGGTCCCCGAGGACGCGCGCACACAGTTCGCCGCACTCGACCGTCGAGTCGAGCACACGCACGCCGGCGAGCGGCGAGTCGGTCACTGCGGGGCCCCAGCCCTGATCACGCCCAGGCCCGGGTGGGAGGTCGCGCCGACGACGACGGCATCGACCGCGGCGGGAACGCCGCCCCTGGTCTCGCTGTCCGCCACGCTCACTCCTCTCGGGCCGGCCGCCGAACCGCTCGTGCGACGACAACGACACTACTTCCATTCGCTAGACGGTGCATCTCGTGAACAGGCGCGGGCTCCGCCCTGAGGCGCCCGACCGGTCCGATCAGCCCGCGCTGGCGGCGTGCGCCCCGCCCCGGATGAGGCGCCCCGGGAGCTCGCCGGTGTGGACGCCGTGCTCGTGGGTGACGACCCCGTTGCAGATCGTGGCCCGGTAGCCCCGGGCACGCTGGATGAGCCGCTTCCCGCCGGAGGGGAGGTCGTAGACCATCTCGGGCTGCTCCAGGCGGAGGGCGTCGTAGTCGATGACGTTGAGGTCCGCCCGGTACCCCGGGGCCACCACGCCGCGGTCGGTGAGCCCGTACACGAGGGCCGTGTCCTGCGTCATCTTGTGGACCACCAGCTCCAACGGCATCGTCGCACCCTTGGTCCGGTCACGGGTCATGTAGGCGAGCATGTAGGTCGGCACGCTGGCGTCGCACAGCACGCCGCAATGGGCACCGCCGTCGGACAGGCCGAACACCGACTGGGGGTGGGCGATCGCCTCGACCTGCGCGTCAAGGTCGCCGTCGTACTTCCCGAACAGGAACAGGATCCGGCGGCCGGCGGCGAGCACGTCCATCAGGGCCTCGCGCGGCGACACACCGGCGGCCTCGGCGACGCCGGCGATCGAGTCCGAGTAGCCCGGCTCGTAGCTGAGATCCGCGGGCAGCACGTACATGCGGTGCCAGGTCGACACCATGGCGTTGGCGTCGGCCGACCGGGAGCTCGTCGTCGTGTCGGCCAGCACCCGGGCCCGGAATTCGGGATCGAGCAGGCGGGCCTGCTGCTCGCCGAGCGGAAGGTGCGCGATCTCGCGGTAGGCGGGGAACTGGCGCATCGGGTTGAGCGTGCCGTCGAGCGACATCAGCACCGAAGCCGGGCGGGCGCCAACCTGGGGGCGCAGCTGGAGCCCGTCGGACCGGAGACGGTCGGCCAGCCCCCACACGGGGGTGTTCGTTCCGGCGGTCACGAGCGTCGTCAGCGGGCGGCCGCTCACCCGGGCGATGTGCTCCATCCAGGCCAGTTCGTCCGGGTCGTTGAGGTGGTCCGAGATGATCTCGAGGGTGCCGTGCCCCGACCCGGCGAACGCCTCGCCGATGGCCATCATCTCGGCCGCCGAGGCGTGCGTGCCCGGCACGACGCGACCCGACTTGTCGACGTGTCCGTAGAAGCGCGACGTCGAGAACCCGAGGGCGCCGTCGGCCAGCGCCTGCCTGGTGATGGCCGCCATGGCGGCGATGTCCTCGGCCGTGGCGTCCTCGTGGCAGCGCTCTCCCATCACGTAGAGGCGCACCGCGACGTGGGGCACCTGCGTGCCGATGTCCATCACGTAGGGCGTGTCGATGGCGTCGAGGTAGTCCCCGAAGCTCTCCCAACCCCACTGCATGCCCTCGTGCAGTGCTGTGCCGGGGATGTCCTCGACGCTCTCCATGAGCTGGACGAGCGCATCTTCCTGGCCCGGCCGCACGGGGGCGAAACCGACGCCGCAGTTGCCCATCACGACGGTCGTGACGCCGTGCCAGCTCGACGGCGTCAACAGCTTGTCCCAGCAGACCTGGCCGTCGAAGTGGGTGTGGATGTCGACGAACCCGGGCGTCACCAGGTGACCTCCGGCGTCGAGCACCCGGCGGGCCGGTCCCCTCAGGGTCCCCGGCTCGGCGACCTCGGTGATGCACCCGTCGCGAACGGCGATGTCGCCATCGAACGCCGCGGCACCGGTCCCGTCGGCGATGCGGGCGTTGCTGATGATGAGATCGTCCACGACTCCCCCTCGGTAGGTGAGGCGATGGTAAGCGCTGGACGGGCTGTCGAGCCAGCGGACCCGGCGTCTGAGGTGGGTCCGCGGCCGCCCTGCGGACACGGGCCGCGACCCCGTCGGCTCAGCGCGGCGTCCGGCTCCAGGGAAGGTTGCGGAACGGATCGGGCTCGCGGGGAAGCCCGAGCGCGCGGTCGCCGATGATGTTGCGCTGGATGTCGGAAGTGCCACCCACGATGGTGTCGCGCTGCACGAGGTAGAAGCGCTCGACGGTGATCGCGCCTTCGTCGTCGAGGGCCTGCCACGCCGTGGCGTGGGGGCCGAGCAGGCGGCATGCGGTGTCCTCGATGCGCCGCGACAGCGAGGACCGGGCGAGCTTGGTCACCGCCGCCGCCGGTGGGACGTTCCCGAGTCGGAGCTCGGCTGCGATGCGCCGCTTGGTCACCTCCAGCACACGTTCGCCGATGAGGAGATCCACGAGCTCCTGACGGACCAGCGGATCCTCCCAGCGCCCTCCGTCGCGGGCCGCGGCGACGAGCCGTTCGACGCGCGTCGGCCCCGCGCTTCCCCCGCCCGACAGCATCCCGCGCTCGGTCGTGAGGGTCGTCTGCGCGACCTTCCAGCCCGCACCGGCGGGGCCGAGCCGGTCGTCGTCGTCGATCAGGGCGCCGTCGAGGAAGACCTCGTTGAACTCGTCGGCGCGTCCCGTCAGCTGGCGCAGCGGGCGGACCGTCACGCCCGGCTGGCGCATGTCGAGCAGGAAGCACGTGATGCCGGCGTGACGGGGCGCGTCGGGATCGGTGCGGGCGAGCAGCAGCCCGCGGTCGGCGATGTGGGCGAGGGTGGACCAGACCTTCTGCCCCGTCACGTGCCACGTGCCGTCGCGCTGCTCGGCCCGGGTGGCGAGGCCGGCGAGGTCGGAGCCGGCGCCGGGCTCGCTGTAGAGCTGGCACCACCGCTCGGTGCGTCCGGTGATGCCGGGCAGGTACCGGGCCTTCTGGTCGTCGGTCCCCCACACCTCCAGGGTGGGCGCCACGAGCGTGCGCCCGACGAAGTGGTCGTCGCCGACCGCGCCGACCGCGGCCTCTCCGCTCACCGCGCCGCCTGCTCCGAGCCCAGCGCGCCCAGCAGGCCGCCCGCGGCCTGGGCCTCGGGGTCGACGCAGACGTTGACGAGCGCCGGCTTGCCCGAGGCGATGGCACGCTGCAGCGCCGGGGCGATGTCGGACGGGTGCTCGACGAACTCGCCGTGCCCGCCGAAGCCCGCGACCATCAGGTCGTAGCGCTGGAAGCCGAGCTCCCGGCCGAGGCCCTGAGCAGCGGGGCGGCCGGTGAAGCCGGCGTTGTTGAACACGATTCCCACGACGGGGATCCCGTGGCGGATCAGGGTGTCGTACTCCATCCCGTGCCAGCCGAAGCCGCCGTCGCCCATGAGCACGAACACGGGGCGGTCCGGCCGGGCCACCTTGGCACCGAGCGCGAACGGGACGCCCACGCCCATGCAGCCGTTCGGCCCGCTCGTCATGTAGTTCGCCTCCGAGAGGCTGGGGATCCAACGCCGGGCGAACTCGAGGGTCTCGTGGCCGTCCACGATGAACACGGCGTCGCGCGGCAGCACACGGCGGACCTCCTCGCAGAGCCGCAGCGGCTCGATCGGCACGGCATCGCTGAGCTTCGTGCGGTCCGGTTCCTTGGCGGCGTCGTTGGCGATGAGCGCGTCCGACCACCGACGGGCGGCATCGCTGATGCCGCCGGCGGCGCTCAGGGCATCGGCGAGCTGGTCGAGGAACACGCCGGCATCGGCCACGATGCCGACCTCGGGCTCCCGGCCGCGGCCGATCTCGTCGGGATCGATGTTGGCCACGACGAAGCGGGCCGCCTCACCGAAGCGCGGCGGGCGCAGGTGCCCGTTGAGCCAATTGGCACGGGTGCCGACGGCGACGACCACGTCGGCGTCGCGCTGGGCCTTGTTGCGGGAGGCGACGAGCGCCAGCGGGTGATCCTCGGGAACGATGCCGCGGGTCTGGGGCGTCGTGACGATCGGGATGCCCGTCGCCTCGACGAAGCGGTTGAGCTGATCGGCGGCGTCGGCCCACACGATGCCGCTTCCGGTGAGCAGCAACGGCCGTTCCGCACCGCGCAGCAGCTCGACGGCGGAGGCCAGCTCGGATGCCGGTGCCGCCGCCCGCGGGCGCACCCGGTTGCGCTCGGGCCAGCGGAGGCGAGCTACGTCGATCTTCTCCGACAGCACGTCGCCGGCGATCTCGACGTACACGGGGCCCTTGCGCCCGCTGTTGGCCTCGTGCAACGCGACGGCGAGGATCTCGGGGATCTTGCGGGCGATCTCGACCCGGTAGACCTTCTTGCACGCCGGGCGCATCATGGCGACCTGGTCCTGCTCCTGGTAGGCCTCGGTCCCCCAGTCCCCACGGTTGGGACCGCCCCCGATGAGCACGACCGGGGCGGCGTCGAGCAGTGCGTTGGTGAGGCCGGTGAGCGCGTTCGTGGTCCCGGGACCGAGCGGGGTCACGCACACACCGGGGCGCCTGGTGAGCCGGCTGTAGGCATGGGCCGCCATCGCCGCGCCCTCCTCGTGACGGACGTAGTAGGTGGAGATCCCGACCTCCACGCAGGATCGCACGGCCGGCGAGTGCGGCCCCCCGATGCCCATCATGAAGAACAGATCCGTCACCCCCTGGTCGGCCAGGGCCCGGCCGACGAGGTCGGCTCCTCTGACGGTTGCTTCGCTGCTGGACATGTCGCCGCCCTTCGTCGCTGACTGTAGGTCACCATACAATC
>JBIKWW010000314.1:0-4670 GCA_044356125.1 Acidimicrobiia bacterium | reverse complement strand
ACCCGGGGCGCTTCAGGTTCGTGACCGACGTCGTGACCTGCGTCGCCAAACCGACCGCCGGCGATTCACGGACCACCCAGGTGACCCGGCCACTTGGTGAACAGCCCCGTGTGGCGGGTCGGGGGCGGGTGGGAGAGACGCGTCAGCGTCGGGTCAGCGTCGGGAGGTGCGAACGGTTCCCTTGCCGGCCCGGCGGGACACGTACTTGCTGCCGACCCGCATCGAGGCGGGGGCCTGCGGGACGGGCCGTTCGATGCCGAGCGCGGTGAAGAGGGCATCGATCTCGTCGATGTGCAGGTCCACCAGATCCCACAGGTCGGGCACCAGTTCCCGGGCGGCGACCAGGCCGAAGTCGAGCTGGTCCAGGTAGCTGTGCACGGTGATGTTGAGGCCGACGCCGTCGGCCACCGTCGACACGGGGATGTAGTGGTCGAGTCGGGCACCGGCGAAGTACAGCGGGGCGCGGGGCCCGGGCACGTTGGAGATCACCACGTTCACGGGCAGGTTCACCCGGTTGGTGATCTGGAGCCGCGAGGCGAGTCGCATGGCGGCGGTGGCCACCACCGGAAGGGCCGACTGGGCGCCCTCCACGAGGGCGTCGGCGGGGATGAGCTCGAACTGGCGCTTGGCCTCGGCCATCGCGGTGCGGCAGCGCGCCAGGCGCTCGAGGGGATCGGCGACGTCGGTGGGAAGATCGGCGACGATGCCCGAGACACGGTTCGTCCAGGGGTCGGACTCGTTGCCGGTGCGGATGGACACCGGGACCATGGCCCGCAGCGGCTTCTCGGGCAGCGCGTGGTGGCGCAGCAGGTAGGAGCGCAGCGCCCCGGCACACACGGCCATCACGACGTCGTTGACGGTGGCGCCGGTGGCCACCCGGATGGCCTTGATGTTCTCCAGTGAGGAGCTGCGCATGGCGAAGCGCCGGTGGGCGGTGATGGCCCGGTTCCAGGGCGTCGACGGGGCCGGGGTGATCGGCACCATGACACGGCGCTCGTTGTCGGGCTCCTCGCCCGAGCTGCGCCGCACCAGCGACGACACGACGTCGCGGGCGCGGTTCACCACCCCGTCGACGCTGTCGACCCCGGCCGCCTCGGCCAGCTGCTGGGCGATGCGGAGCTGGAGTCGCAGCCCGTTCAGCGGGTTCCTGGCCAGGGAGCGGGCCGTGCGAACCAGCAGCTCGGCGTTCGATGGCGGCATCTCCGGCGTCCACGGCACCGGGCCGAGATCGGGTCGGCCCTCGGGGCTCGTGTCGGTCAGCATGTTGAGCATCATCACGCCGGCCGCACCGTCGATGGTGGCGTGATGGAACTTGGAGAGCATGGCCCAGCGCCCGTCGGCGAGGCCCTCCATCACGTAGACCTCCCACAGCGGCCGGGAGCGGTCCATCGGGCGCCCGATGATCCGCGCCACCTGCTCGGCGAGCTGGTCGGCGGCGCCGGGCGGGGCGATGCCGATGTGGCGCACGTGGAAGTCGAGATCGAACTGGGGATCGTCGATCCAGTAGGGGTGGTCGAGCCCGAGCGGGACCTCGACCAGGCGGCGCCGCAGCGGCTCGAGCCGCCCGATCATCGCCTCGAAGCGGCGGTGAACCTCGGCGTAGGGGTCGAAGTCCGGCGAGGGTCGCTGGTAGATCGACAGCCCGTTCACGTGGCCGAAGGTCGTCGGCGTCTCCATGTACAGGAAGCTGGCGTCGAGACCGGAGAGCTGCTTCATGGATTCATGATCTCGCGCCTGATGCGCTAACAGGACGGTCGGAGTCCGCGGTCACCTGCTCTGAGCTGCGGTGACCCGCCGCCGCCGCCCCTTCCGGGCGAGCCGTCCGACCCGCTTGCGGGCCCGTCCGAGGACGGGCCATGCTGCGGCCCGTGAACGCCGAGCGATGGATCCCCGACCAGCCGATGAACCCCCGGTTGCCATTCTGGACACGGGCCAATGCCGGCGAGGTGGTGCCGGGGCCCGTCTCGCCGGCGAGCTGGGACCTGTACTTCGACGCCAACCTCCTCGGGTGGCGCGACTGCGGCGTGGACCGTCTCGGCATGGGCGACGACGAGGTCGACCGGGTGCGGCCCGAGGTGGCCGGTGTGTTCGGCGGCTACCTGTACCTGAACGCCACCTTCACCCGCATCTGGGCCGAGCGCACCCCGGGCATGTCGGCGGCCATGATCGACGCCGCCTACTACGGGGACCATCCCGACGTGCCGCCCTACGTCGCCGAGCCGTGGCACGAGAACCCGCGCACCGGGGAGGTCATGACCGGATGGCTCGGCTGGGTGATGGGCACCATGGAGCAGGACGAGCTGGAGGCCGACCGGCGCCTCGCCCACGACATCCGGCGTGCCCGGCCCGATCTGGCCGCCGCCACCGACGCCGAGCTCGTGGAACGGGCGGCCTCGATCGGCCCCGCCTGCCGCCGGCTGTTCAACCAGCACATCAACCAGAGCGCAGCGGCCTCCATCGGGCCGGGTGCCATCGCCGGGATCTGCACCGCCGTCGGCCGACCAGCCGACGCGCTGAAGCTCATCTCGGGACTCGGCGGCGTCGACTCGGCCGCCCCCAGCTACGCGATGTGGGACCTGAGCCGCACGGTTCGGGCCTCGGCCGCCCTGACCGCCCTGTTCGACGGCGGGCCCGGGGTGGCCGCCCGGCTGGCGGCCGCCGACGGGGAGGAGGCTGCCGCGTTCCGGGCCTCCGTCGACGCGTTCCTGGCCGAGTGGGGCTCGCGCGGCCCCAACGAGTGGGACGTGCTCACCGACACCTGGGAGACCGATCCCGATCTGCTCTTCGCCCTCGTCGACCGCATGCGCCTGCTCGACGACGGCCAGGCCCCGGCCCTGCACACCGCCGACCGCGAGGCGGAGCGGTCCCGGGTCGCCGCCGAGATCGCCGCCCTCCTGCAGGCCGACCCCGAGGCGTCGGGCACCTTCGCCGCCGCGCTGGCCAGCAGCGCAACGTTCGTGCCGGGCCGGGAGCGGTCCAAGACCAACATCATCCGGGTCATCGGCGAGGCCCGCGTCGCCCTGCGGGAGCTCGGCCGACGGGCCGTCACCCGCGGGCACCTCAAGCGGCCCCGCGACCTCTGCCTGCTCTTCGGCGACGAGCTGCGGGCCAACGCCGCCGGCACGGCCACCCACATCGGGCCCGTGGTGGCCGGCCGACTCGCCCACCTCCGGCGCCTGGAGGAGCTCGAGCCGCCCTTCATCATCAACGGCACCGTTCCGCCGGTCGACACCTGGCCGACCCGGGCCGCCCACCGCACCCAGGCCGCCGCGCCGGGCACGGTCATCACCGGCATGCCGGGTTGCGCCGGGATCGTCACCGGGCGGGCGGCCGTCGTGCTCGACCCGTCGGACCCGACGGCCCTGGAGCCCGGCGACATCCTCGTCGCGCCGCTCACCGATCCGGCCTGGACCCCGTTGTTCGTGCCCGCCGCGGCCGTGGTCGTCGACGTCGGCGCAGCGCTGAGCCACGCCATCATCGTCAGCCGCGAGCTGGGCATCCCCTGCGTGGTGTCGGCCACCGACGCCACCCGCCGCATCCCCCACGGCGCCACCATCGAGGTGAACGGCGACACCGGCACGGTCACCCTGCTCGCCCTGCCCTGAGCCGCCCCGATCAGCCCCTGAGCCGCCCCTGAGCCGCCCCTGAGCGGCCCCGATCAGCCCCGCTCAGGTGAAGGGCCGGGTTCCGTCGACGACGAGGTGGGCGCACGCCACCGGCTCGTCGGCACGCACGTACGCGTCCTCGTTGGGCATCCACACGTCGGTCCAGGTGGCCCGCATGGATGCGCCGTCGCGGGCCACGCCCCGCTCCAGGCGCACCTGCGCAGGAGCCTCCACCCACACCCGGACCTGCTCGTCGTCGCGGAACATGCGGTGCAGCGCACAGACGCCCTCGACGACGACGATCCCGGTGCAGCGCACCGTCCGGCGCCCGTTGGCCCGCCGGGCGGCCCAGTCCCACTCGTCGTAGACGGCGTCGCGTCCGGCCAGCAGCTCGTCGAGCACCTCGGTGCGCAGGCGCCCGAGGTCGAACTGCGACCCGTTCCAGAACGAGTCCGTGGATACGACCTGCACGGCGTCGGTGGCCGCGGCCAGGGCGCGGGCCAGCGTGGTCTTCCCCGATGCGCCGTGGCCGCCGATCCCCACGACGGTGAGCGCCCGGCCCCGTCGGGCCTCGGCCACCAGACCGACCAGTGCCGACAGCGGGGTCAGTTCCGACAGCGGGGTCAGCGGGGCCGTCATGCGGTGAGCTCCGCCAGCGCGGCGATGGCCCACAGCGCCTCGGGGTTGGCCAGGCCCTCGGTGTTGCGCACCGGGCGACCGTTGACGGCGTCGGCCACGGCCAGCTCGACGAGCTTGTTGGACCGCGTGCGGGGCAGGTCGTCGACGGCGACGATCACGGCCGGCACGTGGCGAGGCGTGCAGGCCGTCCGGATCCGGGTGCGGATGGCCGATCGCAGCTCGTCGTCGAGCACCGCTCCGGCGGCCAGCCTCACGAGCAGCACGACACGCGTGTCCCCCTCCCAGTCCTGGCCGAACACCAGGGACTCGACCACCGCCGGGATCTGCTCGACGACCCGGTAGATCTCGGCCGTACCGATGCGCACACCCCCGGGATTGAGCGTGGCGTCGGAGCGGCCGTGGATCACGAAGCCGCCATCGGCGGTG
>JBIKWW010000315.1:0-4670 GCA_044356125.1 Acidimicrobiia bacterium | reverse complement strand
AGGCGCTCGCCTCGGGCAGCCTGATGCTCGGTGACGGCGCCGACCTGTCCTTCCTCGCCCCCGACCTCGACCCCTCGCCGGGGACGCTCCGGCTGCCCCTCGACGCCGAACGGATCCCGCCCGAGCTCGACGCCCGACTCGCCGAGCTCCTCGCCGACCCCGACCGCTGCGACGAGATCGCCCGCCACCACTGGGACGTGGCCCGGCGCCGCATCGACATCGGTGCCGTCGCCGGGGCGATCCTGGCCGAGGCCGGCCTCGACCCCCTCGACGGGCTGGCCGCCCGGTCGCGTCGCCTGCGGTCCGTGTTCACCCCGAGCCCGGCCGGCTGAGCCGGGGAGCGCGCACGGTGATCGTCGAAGCGGGATCGGGACCGCACCGGATGGAGGCCGACGTCTGCATCGTCGGTGCGGGGATCGTCGGGCTCGCCGTGGCCCGGGCGGTACGGGCCGCCGGCCGCTCCGTCATCGTGGTCGAGAGCGGCGGGGCGCTGTCCTCGGCCCGCCTGGCGGTGGGCGCGGCCGGGGGCGACGTGGTCGGCGACCCCCGCTTCGGGACCGTCGACAGCCACCTCGGCCGGGGCTTCGGGGGCACCGCCGCGCTGTGGTGCATCGATCTCGGCGCCACACCGCAGTGGGTGCGCCTGGCCGTCATGGAGCCCGGTGTGCTCGACCGTCGGCCGGCCGGGGAGCCGTCGTGGCCCTTCCCGCTCGACGACCTGCTGCCCTGGTACGAGCAGGCGCTGGCGGTGGCGCGCTGCGAGGTGCCGTTGCCGGCCATGGTCCCGCAGCCGAGCGTGCGGATCCCCGGGGTGGAGGAGTCGGCGTTCGGGTTCACCGACCGCGCCTCCTTCGAGCTGTCGGCGTGGCGCCCGTTCTTCACCGGGCCGGGGGCCGACCTGCTCCTGGGCGCCACGGTGACCGGGCTGCGCACCAGCGCCCGGGCGGGCGGGTTCGTCGTCGACGACCTCAAGGCCCGCCCCGTACCCGGCTCGAGCGGCGGGTCGGGCGGCGGGTCGGGCGGCGGGTCCCGGGCGGTCTCGGTCCGGGCGTCGGCGTTCGTGCTCGCCTGCGGAACCGTGGACGTCACCCGTCACCTGCTCGAGTTGCGCGAGCGGACCGGCGCGGTGCTCAGCGACGCCATCGGGTCCCACCTGATGGACCGCCCCCGGCTGCACGGCCGCCTCCGGCTGGGGGCCCCTCCACCCGCATGGTTCGCCGCGTTCGGGCCGCAGGGCGGTGGTCGGGGCGTGCGCCAGCAGCGCCTGGTGGTGCCCCGCGGCGTGGCCGCCGCCGGGGGCGCCAGCGCCCAGCTCATGCTCTTCCCGTCGCTCGACGCCCCCGGGTGGCGACGGCGGGCCGCCGGGAGCGTCCACCGGCTCGCCATCGACCAGCCCCGGGCCTTCTCCCTGCGTCTGGCCGACAACCTCCCGTCGCCGATCGCCCGGGTGGCCCGCCGTCTGGAACGACTGACCTACCGGCCCCGGGCGATGGCCGCGGCGGGCCTGCGGGCCGAGTTCGACACCGAATGGTTCGCCTGGGCCGGGCGGCCCTGGGAGGGGGCCATGCAGTGGAAGGTCACGGCCATGGTCGAGCAGTTCCGTGCCCCTTCCAACCGCATCGGCCTGTCGGACCGGGCCGACGTGTTCGGATGCCGTCACGCCCGGCTGGAGTGGGGTGAGCCGGCGACCGTCCACCCGTCGCTGGCCGTCTCGCTGGCCCGCTGCTCGGAGGCGCTGGAGGGTGCCGGGCTCGGTGCCGTGGACTGGGACCCGGAGCTGGCCGGGGTCTCCTCGTGCCACATGATGGGAACGGTGGCCATCGGGGACTCCCCTGGCTCCCCGGCCGAACCGTCGGGCCGGGTCCGGGGTTCGGACAACCTCTACGTGGCCGGGAACGCCGTGATCCCCCGCAGCGGTGCCTCCAACCCGACGCTCACGGCCATGGCTCTGGGGATGCGCAGCGCCGCCGACGCCTGCTCCCGGCTCTGACCAGGGGGCGGCTCCGACCGGGCGGCTCCGACCGGGGTGCGGCTCCGGTCCGACCGGTCCCCGGCGTCAGGGGCCGGTGCTCGGGGCGTCGGAGGCGGCGTGCGTCGGCTCCCGGGCCCCGACGCGATCGGGACGCACGACGAAGGCCGTCGACCATTCGTTGTACGCCCATTCGGGGTGCTCCACGGCGCTCCAGCCGGGGTGCGCCACCATCCACTCGTCGAACGCCCTGCGCTCGCCCATCCCCAGGTGCGCCAGTGAGGTGTCCAGATCGGGCCCGGAGTGCCAGTCGTCGAAGAAGAACACCGTGACGTCGGAGATCATCGGTTCGACGTAGGAGAGGCACTGGGCCGTCGAGGAGTGGAGGTCGCAGTCCACCATGACGATCCCCACGCCCCCGGTGTCGATGCCCAGGCGCCGCGTGGTGGCGTCGTTGCAGGTGTCGGAGAACCAACCCTTCACCAACTCGACCCTCGCCAGGTCGACACCGGCTGCTTGGAGGTAGGTGCGGGTGTAGCCCTCGGAGCAGCTGAACTGCCCGGCCCGCCAGGTGTCCCGGTCCTGACCGGTCGCCTCGGCGGGCATGCCCTCGAAGCTGTCGAAACCGATCAGGCGCAGCGGGCCCTCGGGGTCGTGTCGGGTGGCGCGGTCGAGCAGGCTCATCGAAGTGCCCTGGAACACCCCGAACTCGAGGTAGGTCGTGACCGGCGCCGACCGGTTCCGGCGCAGATGCTCACGGGCCGCCCGGAAGGACTCCTCGGCGGTTGCGGGCACGAGATGGGCCCGCGCTCCGGTGCGCAGCCAAAGTCGCTGGAGACCGGCCGGCAGCCGGTCGGCCAGGAAGTCGACGCGTCGCGCCACGGCGGCGACCATGCTCTGGATCTGCAGCTTCACGGGGTGCTCTCCGGGGAGGGTCTACGGACGGGCATCCGGGGATCGTGCATCGAGGGACATGTCACCACGATAAGCGGGATCGGCTGCCGCGCTGCGCCGTCCCGCCCATCCGGTACGGGAGCGCGGCGGTTCGGCGTTCACCGCCCGGCCGGGACCGGACCGGGCCGCTGATCGGCTTCACCGGCCACGGCGCCGGGATGTCCGATCCGCTCACCGACCGGAGCAACGATCCGCTCACCGACCGGAGCACCGATCGATCCGTCGGCCGGCTCCCGCTGGGCGGCCTCCGTGACCGCCCGCCGGGCCAGGGTCGTCCCGATCAGGGCGATCCCGAGCCAAGGTCCGAGGAACAGCGACTCGGAGATCCCCATCACCACGACGGCGGTGGTCACGGCCGCGGTGCAGCAGGCGATCCCGCCGTCGATGTCGATGGCGCGCAGTCCCGAGGTGGCCAGATGGACCAGTGACAGCAGGTGCAGCGACAAGCCGATCAGGCCCAGGGAGGTGAGGGCGTAGATGTACGCGCTGTGGGGATGGAACACGAGGTAGCCGAGCTGCCGGACGATCGACCGCGTCGGTTCCCGACCCGGGTCGGAGAAGATCCCGCCCACCCCGTAGCCCCACCAGAAGTGCCCGGGCATGTACTTGAACGTCAGGCTCCAGATCTCCGTGCGTCCGGTCAGGGTGGCGTCCTTGCCGAGGAGCCCGAGGATCACCGGAGACACCACGTACATCACGCCGCCCGCCGCCGAGTAGGCGATGAGCGACACGACCGTGAACACCGCCCGGTGCTCGCGCCGTCGCCGCTGGATGCCGCGCAGCGTCGCCACCGTGACCAGCACGGCGAACATGCCGATGAGCCCGGTCGATGCACGGCTCATCACGGTCAGGCCGATCCAGGTGCCTGACAGCAGCAGCCGGAGCTGTCGGGTCGAGGGCAGGGTGAGGGACACGGCGATGGCCACCACGCCGGCGACGGCCAGGCTGTTCTTGTGGACGAAGCAGGCCCGCCATCCCGGCACGGTGCCGCCGAACACCGTGTCGACGTTGAGGGTGGCGCTCGTCCAGTTCGTCGCCGTGTAGAAGAGCGCGTATGCCGCCATGATGGCGAAGGAGCACACGACGGCGCTCTTGATCCGGCCGACCGACATGGCGGAGAGGGCCAGGCAGACGGTGGCGGCGGGAACGATCTCGCCCCAGAACGAGTCCCCCCAGGCGAAGACGTTGTACGTCCACGCGTACGACGCGACCGACAGGATCATGAGCAGGGTGGCCGCAGGGGGGAGGACCACCCGTCCGATGCGTCCCTTCGGCGCCAGGAGCACGGCGCTGACGGCGGCCAGGAGGAGGCCGAGCATCATGCGCCGCGGCGGCATGCGGTAGGCGCCGAAGGAGGCGTTGAGGTACACGATGAGCACGACGAACCCGGCGAAGTCGCTCAGCGGCGTGCCCATGAACCGGGCGCCGAGGGAGCGGGGGCGGCCCGCATCGGGCCTGGCGGCCCCGGACTGGCGCCGGGCCAGACCGAGGAACCCCGACCCGCGGTCGGGCCGGGAGCGGGCGGGGAGCGGCCGGTCCATCAGCGCTCGGTCCATCGGCGCTCGGTCCATCGGCGCTCGGTCCATCGGCGCTCGGTCCATCGGCGCTCGGTTCATCGGCGCTCGGTCCATCGGCGCTCGGTTCATCGGCGCTCGGTTCATCGGCGCTCGGTCCATCGGCGCTCGGTTCATCAGTGGTGCCTCACACGGTGCCCGGCGGCGGCGGCGATCATCCCCGCCCCGCGCAG
>JBIKWW010000530.1:0-4675 GCA_044356125.1 Acidimicrobiia bacterium | reverse complement strand
ACCGCTGGCAATACTACAGGCGACGACTTTCTGTTGAAGGTGAAGCAAGGCGCCGCTAGCGCTGAAACTTTGGTGACCATTGCTGCCGCTTCCTTGGTAACCGCTGGCACCGTCGTTCGAGATGTGGCTGCTAGTGCTGACGCCCTGTCCTGGTACGATGTACCCTCCCTATCCTTCCAGTACAACCAGACCGACACCTCCACCGCGATCGCCGGTGGGGCTATCGAGGTGATGGCTATCCTGGAAATGTTCTAACCATGCAGCCCAGCCTCGGTTTTACAGAGACGCCGCAAGGCATCTTTATCCGCCAGGCGATCGCCGCGATCGCGTCCAATCCGATGGTGGGCACCACTGTCTACCATTGGAAGGCGGTGGAGGCTAAGCAGGCGACCTATAACGAGGCTGGGCAACCTGACTACCTAGCGCCCACAAGCGGGTTATTTGACTCCGGCATTGACTACCGGCCCAACCCAAACAACCCACTGAAGGGCATTTTTTGTAGGCCCAAACAAACGCCATTCCAGGACAAGGGCGGCATCTACTACCAGGGCGAGGCAAGCCTTTACCTAGTGCAAGATCCGGGTGAGGTATTTGTGGTGGTCAACGATCGCCCAAAGCGTCAGGACCGGTTTCAGATAGCAGGCGGCATCTACTACGCCACCGCGCCGGTGATGCCGTGCCAGATGGGTGATACCGTTGCCGCCTTTCAAGTTTTTCTATCCCGCGAACGTTTTGGAGTAAAGGAAGATGGGTTATCGCGTTATTGATACCACCGGCGAGATTAAGCAAGGTTCCATCTACCTACCGGTAGCTAAGCTGGTAGCGATCGGGGAACCCGTAGTGGGTGTGCAGGTAGTCGCCCTCCAGGAGGAGCTAAGCGCCCTCTATGGCGATCGCTTCACGGTAGAAGAAATCACCGCTCCCAAGCCTGCCAAGGAAGCACCGGCTAAATAATGGCCTACCGCTATGCCATCAACCTGAAATCTGGCCAGTTTGGGCTGACCCAGGTGAAAGAACTTATCCCTGAGATTGCCAAGGTAGCGATCCAGGATGCCTCCGACCTGGTAGCCACCTACGGCAAGGAACACCTAAGCGGTGTGCCCTTCAATAGCCGTACTGGTGGCCATGTCATCCAAAAGCGCACCGGGCGCGGTGCCGCTAGCGTCCAGGCGGAGTACCCCTACGGTTCTCCTTTTCGCTCTCGCATCTATGCCTCTGCAATGACCCGCTACGCGGACAACCCGGAGGAATGGAATTACCTCGCCATCCTGGAGACAGGCCGGGGTGAGGTGCGCCCTAAGTACACCCCTAGCGCTAAGGCTGGCTATGCGTCCAAAGCACGACTTACGATCCCAGGCGGTAATCATCAGCTTGTCAATGGCGAGAACGGCTTTAGGGGCATTAGTGGCCGTTATTTCTTTGCCAAGACGTTACCGCCAATGGCTGGCAAATACTGGTTCGAGTCAGCCGTCAACCGAGCGGACCCGGAAATCCAGCAGGCGATCGCGGCGGCGGTTCAAGACGTTCTAAAGGAGCATGGCTTCTGATGTTGTGGTTTATTGCGATCGCCGCACTTCTAGCTATCCTCGTCTTCGAGATTGCCATCAGTGGATAGCAACCTAGCTGGGGGTGAAAGCGCCCTTTTTGGTGAACGGTTTCCCTACCCCTGTGATGGAAAGACCGTTTTACTGGACATTGCCCGACAATTTGCCAAGGACGTTAATGAGGCTGCCGTCAGGCGTCTCAAAGCAGACCATGGGGATAGTCGCGCTAACCAATGGTTGCCATTGGATGTGACTAGCGCCTATCCGACCGCCCGTCAGCACTGCCCGCGCATCGCTATCCTCCGGCTCGGCTCGACCAACAAACCCACCGGGGTGGACTTGGACTGGCACGAGGAGTCTGTACAACTGCCCGGGCGTGGGCTGACGGTTCGTAAATTTTCAGGGCTACTGGTTAACGACCAACTAGAGGCGGCCATCTGTTGTACTAACGAACGTCTACGCGATGACCTGCACATCTGGTTCCAGCAATATTGCCTAGACGCCACCCTATGGGCACTTCCACAACTAAGGACACTGGGCTTTTACCAACTGAACTGTACTAATGCCGCCGATGACCAGGTGGAATACCAAGGCACCCAAAGCCAGCCAGGGTTTGAATTTTACGTGTCCCGCCTGACCTTTGCTGCCACCTACGACCTATCGGTAGTGACCGACGTAGACCGATTGCAATACGCTTTCGCCTGGGAGAATTTTGGCCCCGGCGGCATTTGGGCTGGTGCAGCAGGCGAAGGGTTGAACCAACTTAACGACATCATTTCCCCGGATAGACTCTATGCCGATAACGCTTGAATTATTCGCTAATCAATACCTGTCAGACCATCAACGCGCCGCCGCCCTGGCAACGCTGGCAGGCCACACCGAGCCGCGATCGCTAGACGAATGGCGACGGCTATGGCAACGGGCATTACTCACTCCAGTTCAATAGGAAACTCCCATGGCTTCTAGTGTTGTTTTCGGTCGGCCCGTTAGCCGTATTCTGCAACCCGGTGCCTACACCCAGGTGGATGCCTCCGCCCTGGAGTTGGCCCAGGAATTTGCCCCCAATGTTGTTTGTGTGCTAGGTGCAGCCCTAGGTGGCACGCCCCTGACCACCTACGCATTCAAAAATGCTAACCAAGCCCAGCAGGTATTTGGTGCTGGTTCACCCTTGGCTGATGCCATCACCCTTACCTTTCGCGGTGGCGTCAAGGGCGGTGCGCCCCTAGTGCTAGGGGTACGGGCGGACAATTCCGCCAAAGCCTCCGGCACCCTCACCAACAATGGCACCACCCTAGTGGGTGAATTTAAGGACTTTGGCGGCTACGGCAATACCTTCAGTGTTCAGTTTTTACCCGGCTCCATCCAGGGTACCCAGGCGGTGATTGCTGGCACCCAACTCAATGGGACAGCCTATAAGCAGACCATTGACAATGTCCCCTCTGTCTCCCAGTTGCTTGAGCGCTTAAATGCTGAGTCACCGGTATCGGTGCGGGCCACCGCTGGCGGCACCAAGGCAACCCAGACCCTAACGATCGCTACCTCCACCAGTGACGGCAAGGCAACACTGACCGGCGCTAGTGAGATTACCAATGCCGCATTCTTCTACCAATACCCGGCTAGCTTGCGGGTGAATACCACCGACTCGCTCGCCTTCTCCTGGGATGGGACTAACCTAACCCCAACGCCTGCCACCGTGACGGTATCAGCGGCCCTGCCCGCCACTGTCAACGGCACCTACAACGTTGTCCGCAAGGAGAACGTTTACACCCAAGCGGTTACTAACATGGTGGTCACCACCACCGCCTATGGTGCTAATATCTACCGCTTTGCCCTGCCTAGTGGCCAAACCTGGCAGCATGCCACCAACAAAGGTATTATTGGCTCTACCTTTACCATCGCCTCCGGTGACTACGCCGGCACCTATCAGATTGTTCATTACGAATGGGATGGCACCGGCTTAGACCGGGTGCGCACGGTGCAAAAGCTAGACGCTGGCACCATTGCCGCTGGCACCGCCGCTAGTGCGTCCCTAGTGTTCCGGCAAACCCTGGTGGTAGATCCGCCCTCCCAGCCTGCCACTGAAGCGATTGAAACCCAGCTACCCGCCAATGGCATCCTGCAACGGGGTGGCCAATACCTGAGCCTGTCGCTTACCCCCAGCGATCGCGCCGAAGGCCCCCTAACGGTGTTCTACTCCACCCTGCCTGGCGATACCATCCAGGCGGTAGGCATCGAGCTGGCCCGACTAATTAACGAGTCCAATGACTGGAGCGCCTACGCTGTTGCCAGCGCCGCCTACAATGCTGGCACCTACACCAGCACCATCACCCTGACCGCCGTACCCCCGGGCATCAGCGCCAACGGCTGGAAGACCAATATCCTGGTTAACACCCAGACGACGGTGCTAGTGGCCGCCGGTGGCGTGTCCCTAGCCGGTGGCATCGACCCATTGCCGCCCTCCGGCTCCATTATCCTTAGCAATGGCTTTGACTCTGTACCCACCCTGCAACGATGGCTGGAAGCCCTCGATAAGGTGAAATATACGCCCCTGCGCTACCTAGTGCCCGCTGGCGTCACCGATGCAGGCGTCCAGGCGGCCTTTGCCGACCATTGCCGGTTGATGTCTACCACCGCCCAACGGCGGGAGCGGATCTGTATCTTGGGCCATGCCCTGGGCTGGACCCAAGCACAAATCAGAGCTAGGGCGGAAACCTTTAACAGCGAGCGGGTCGTATTTGTCTCCCCCGGACTGCGCATGGCGGACCTGGTGACCGGCAGCCAGCGCACCTACTCCTCTGCCTATGCCACTACCGCGATCGTGGCGGGGATGCTAGCGGCTGAAGGCAATGGCGTTTCTGACCCGATTACCCATACCTTCCTAACCAATATCACCGCTGCTGAATTTGAGTACCAACCCGGTAGCACTGAACTAGATGATGCGATCGTCTCCGGCATTCTAACCATCGAGCGTGACCCTACCCTAGTGCGGGAGTCCCGGGGCTTCCGGGTGACCCGGGCCATTACCACCGCCCGTTCCTCTGTCGTATTTGAGCAAATCTCAATTATCAACCAGAGCGACTACGTGGCCCAGACGGTACGCGACCTGGAGGAAACCCTATTCATCGGCAAGG
>JBIKWW010000029.1:0-15776 GCA_044356125.1 Acidimicrobiia bacterium | reverse complement strand
AGGCTGCGGCGTCCGCCCGGGCGGTCCTGCACGCCACGGCGGCGCGGGCCTCGGCCGAACGCGACCTGGCCAACGCCGACGACGCCCTCGCCCAGGCCCGCGCCCAGCAGGCGGCCCTGGGCGATCTGGCGACCCAGGCCCAGCTCCTCGCCCGCACCGCGGAGGTGCTGGGCGCCTTCCGGCACGCCATGGTGGCCACGATCGGCCCCCGCCTGGCGGCGCAGGCCTCCGAACTGTTCGTGGAGCTCACGGGGGGTGAGTACGACGCCCTGGTCGTGGACCCGGAGCGCTACGACCTGCGGATCGTGGACCGGGGCGAGGAGCACCCGATCAGCCGGTTCTCGGGATCGGAGGTCGATCTCGCCAACCTGGCGCTGCGGGTGGCCATCAGCGAGCAGGTCCGGTTCCAGGCCGGGGGCCATGTCGGGCTGCTGGTGCTGGACGAGGCACTGGCGAGCCTCGACAGCGACCGCAAGGACCGCATGCTGCTGGCCCTCACCCGGTTGTCGGGCCGGTTCCGTCAGGTCCTCGTGGTCACCCATGCTCCCGAGGTGAAGGAGCAGCTCCCGGCCGCCATCGAGATCGTGCGCCGGGCCGGGCGTCGGGCGACGGCCCGGGTCCTCGATTCCACGGGCTGACCGTCGACGCGTCCTGGCGTCGCGCCCGGGGGGTTATCATCCCGCGCCCCCAGACCCCGACGGGAGGAAACCATGGCGAAGGCGACAGGCGACGCCGACGATTTCGACAGCGAGGCGGAGTCGATGGATGACGCTGGGGAGTTCGTCGCCGACGACGATCTCGACGGAGTCGACCTCGAAGCCGATCTCGAAGGGGATCTGGATGAGGCCGACCTCGACGAGGTCGACCTGGACGAAGCCCTCGGCGACGAGCTGGAAGAGGACGACCTCGGCGACGGGGACCTCGACGGCGACGGGCTGGTCGGCGATCTCGACGAGGAAGCGGACGACGAGGGATCCACGATCGCCCGGCGGCCCGGCACGACTTCCGACGACGACGACGAGGATGACGACGACGAGCTCGATCCCGACGACGTCGAAGCCTCCCTGGACGACATCCTGAAGGATCGGCTCGTCATCGAGGAGGTCGAGCCCGACGACGATGAGGACACGCCCGAGCCCGAGGACCGCTCGGAGGGCGCCTCGGTCGTCGTGCCCAAGCGGCCCGACGAGTTCGTGTGCCAGTCCTGCTTCCTCGTGAAGCACCCGAGTCAGCTCGCCGACGCCAGCCGCATGCTCTGCCGGGACTGCGTCTAGATGGCGGCACCGGGCTCCTTCGGACCGCCGCCGGGATCGGCCGCGGCATCGATCAAGCGGCCCAAGGCGCCTCCGCCGAGCCTGCGCGACGTCGTGCTCTACGCGCCGCTGGGCCTGGTGGCGAAGCTGCCGTCCCTGCTGCCCGAGCTCGTGCAGGCGGGGAAGTCCCAGGTGGCCCTGGCCCGTCTCGCCGGTCGGGCGGCCTCGATGAAGGCCGGTGGGGGACTCGGGCGCCAGCCCGGCCCGGTGCCCGCCTCCTCGTCGACGTCATCGACGGGGTCGCCGGCCGGCCCCACGGCCTCCGGCACACCTCCCGAGTCGGCCACCGCTGCTGCGCCCGCCTCCGCCACCCAGCGTCCGGCGGCCCAGCGTCCGGCGGCCCAGCGTCCGGCGGCAAAGCGTCCGGCGGCCCAGCGTCCGGCGGCCCGGCGAGGCGGGCGGCTGCCCATCGAGGGCTACGACACGCTCCCTGCGTCGTCGGTGGTGGCCCTGCTCGGCGGGCTGTCGGCTGACGAGCGGGCCCTGGTGCGGGCCCACGAGACCTCGGGGCGTGCCCGGCGGACCATCCTCGCCCGCCTCGACCAGCTGGACCGCGGCTGAGGTGTCCGCCACCACGGCCGGCCCGTCGCCGGCTCCGGAGGTCACGGCCCGGCGGGCCGTCCCCGATGACGCGCACACGCTGCGCTCCCTGGCCACGGCGGCGAACCGGGAGACGGCCGCCATCGAGCGCGGGGGAGCCGCCTGGGCGGCGTCGGAGGCACGGCGAGGCACACCTGAGGGCTTGTCGGATCTCGCCGGGGCCGCCGATGGGGTCGACCCGGGCCGACTGGTCCTGCTCGGGTGCATCGACGGTGTGCCGGTCGGCTACCTCGCCGCCCGGACCGATGCCACACCGGCCGGACCGGTCGCTCGGGTGACGGACCTGTGGGTGGAGGAGGCCGCCCGCGGGGTGGGCGTGGGGGCTGCCATGATCGACGCGCTGCTGGCGTGGGCCGAACGCGAAGGCTGCTTCGGAGTCGATGCGTGGGCCCTTCCGGGCGAGCGCGAGACCAAGAACTTCTTCGAGGCGGCAGGATTCACCGCCCGCCTGCTCGTCGTCCACCGGCGCCTGCGCTGAGGAGCGGCGGATGCCCGGTCTCCCCGCTGAGGTGCCCCCCGGTACCGCCGGCCCAGGCCCGGGCGGAGCGGGCCGTCCGGAACTGTGCGTGGGTGCGGTGATCGTCCACGACGACGCCATCGTGCTCGTCCGGCGAGGTCGGCCCCCGGGGCTGGGGCGGTGGTCCGTTCCCGGCGGACGGGTGGAGTGGGGCGAACCGATGGCCGCCGCCGTGGTGCGCGAGGTCGGCGAGGAGTGCGGTCTCGACGTCGTGGTGGGCGCTGAGGTGGGGTGGGTCGAGCGCATCGGCGACGACCACCACTTCGTGATCGTCGACTTCTTCGCCGTGCCGCTCGACCCAGTTCAGCCGCTGCGGGCCGGGGACGACGCCGCCGAGGTCCGGTGGGTCCCCCTCGACGAGGTGACGCTGCTGCCGCTCGTGCCCGGATTGGCCGACTTCCTGGCCGAGCACCGGGTCATCGACCTGCTCTGACCCGGGGCTGGCCCGCCGGTACGGCTCAGGCGGTGTCGGTGCCGCCCGCCGGCTCGACGGAGGCCTCGCTCTCGTCGTGCGCGGCACCCGAGCCGGGGTGGGCCGCCTCGGTGGGTGCGCCGTCGGGCGACATCGGCGCCGGGGCCGGGGGCGCCACCGGAGCCCGGGGGCGGGGCGGCGGCGGGATCGAGATGCCGAGCAGCGGCCGGATCGAGGCGATCCGGTTGGAGACCTGGGCTGCGGCCTCGATGAATGCCGGAGTGGTCTTGGAGGGTAGACCGGCGGGGGTGATGTCACGGCGGAACGGAGCCTCGGCGGCCGCCTCCGCCAGGGCCAGCCAGCGGTCCGCCGGGGTGTCGGGCCCGAGGGCGGCGTTGGTCTCGGCCACCAGGCGGGCCTGCACGGCAGGATCGAGCCGGGCGTTGGCATCGGGCAGACGCGACGCCAGGCGAACGGCCCGGACGAGCTTCGTGCCGTCCATGGACGAGGTGATCTCCGCCGCCCACGAGCCGCGCTGGGCGTCGATGCGCTGCTGCAGCGTGTCACGCAGCTTGGCCGCCATCTCACGGGCGGCATCGTCTCGGGCCACACCGTCGGCACCGGCCACCACGGCGCGCAGGTCGCGCAACGTGATGGCGTCGGAGGTGGCCAGCGCCGCCTCGGCCCGGTCGAGCCACTCGGCCTGCTTCACGCGGGGCAGGAGCTGATCGGCCATGGCGAGCAATGGCGCAGCCGGCACCTCGGGCTGGCCGGCGGCGCGCAGCTCGGCGTTCTGATCGATGATCGCCTGGCGTACGGCCGGGATCCCGCCCCGCAGCAGCTGCTCGGCGACGGGACGCTGCTCGGGCGCCACGGCCTCGAGCAGGGCGTTGCGGTGCTGCCGCGGCGCCGTCAGGCGACGAGGGCGGGCCGTTTCCGGTCGCTCGGGACGCTCCGGTCGGGGGCCGCGTTCCGGGCGTTCCGGGCGGGCCGGTCGCTCCGGGCGATCGGCGCGGGGCGGTCGGGCCGTGCGTGAACGGTTCTCGCCGTCGCCGCGGGGCGGCCGGTCACCGCGCTCGCCGCGCTCGGGCCGGTCCGCACGCTCCCGGCGGGGACCCCGGTCACGATCCCCACGACGCCCCGCCCGATCGGGATCACGGGCGTACTGCACACGGATCTCCGTGCCGTCCTCACCCCGCGACTGGATCTCGATGCGCTCGACGTCGTCGACCCTCGCCGCCCGTGGGGCGGTGACGCTGACGATCTGCGTGCCGTCGAGGGCCCGCTCGGCTTCCGCCCGCACGACGTCGCCCACCTTCGCCCCGGGGTAGAGCAGCGACGCATGCACCACACCCTTGGGCTGGCGTGCGCCGGCGGCCCTCCAGGTCCAGCTCTCGCCGGACTGGCTCGTCAGCTCGATGTCGATGCGGTGCGCCATAGCGGCCGGGAAGGCTAGTGCCCTGGCATGATCGTGCGGTGACCAAGCTCCCCAAGGGCTTCAAAGCCCACGTGGCCAACATCGGCATCAAGGACGGCACCGACGACTTCTGCCTCGTCGTGTGCGACGACACGGCGGCGGCGTCCGGCGTGTTCACCCAGTCGCGCTTCGCCGGGCCGAGCGTCACGATCTCGCGCAAGGCGGTGGCCGACGGAACAGCCCGGGCGATCGCCATCATCTCGAAGAACGCCAACGTCGCCAACGGACGCCCCGGGCACGACGATGCCGAGGAGGTCGTGCGGTCGGTGGCGCGTCAGGTCGGGTGCGCTGCCACCGACGTCGTGCTGGCTTCGACCGGCGTCATCGGTCGGCGCTATCCGATGGACCGCATCCGCCGGCACCTCGAGGCGCCGTTGTCGTTCACGGTGGCCGACGTGGAGGCGTGCGCCCGGGCGATCATGACCACCGACACCGTCATGAAGGTGGCCAGCGCGACCGTCGGCGGGGCGACCATCGTCGGCTTCGCCAAGGGTGTCGGCATGATCGAACCCGACATGGCGACGCTCATCGCCGTGTTCCTCACCGATGCTCGGATGGCCCCCGGCGAACTGCGGCCGCTGTTCCGGTCGATCATGGACCGCACCTTCAACTGCGTCTCGGTGGATACCGACACCTCGACCAGCGACACGGCCGTGATCCTCGCCAGCGGGGCGGCGGGCTGGGTCGACCGGAACGACCTGGCGCGGGCCCTGGAGGACGTCGCGCTCTCGCTGACCAAGCAGGTGGCCCGCGACGGCGAAGGAGCGACGAAGCTGTTGGAGGTGGTCGTCGACCAGGCCCGCGACGCAGCCCAGGCCAAGCGGGTGGCCAAGGCGATCGTGAACTCCCCGTTGGTGAAGACCGCCGTGCACGGCGCCGACCCCAACTGGGGCCGTGTCGCCATGGCCGTGGGCAAGTGCGCGGCCGACACCGACATCCATCCCGACCGCGTCGTCATCCGCTTCGGGGACCAGGAGCTGTATCCGCACCAGACCGACGAGGCCGGCCTGGCCCAGCTGAGCACCTACCTCCGCGGGGACGAGGTCCGCATCCACGTCAGCCTGGGCACGGGCGACGTGGATGCCCGGGTATGGGGCTGCGACCTGTCGGCGGAGTACGTCCGGATCAACGGGGAGTACACGACCTGACGGGCGGCGGGCCCGGTCAGGACGGCGACGGTGACTGAACCGACCGCACGACGGCTGCCGCACGCACGGGCGTGACGGCGTGAACCCCGGTCGTACGTGTGGCGGTCGTACGTGTGGCGGTCGTATGTGTGGCGGTCGTATGTGTGGCGGTCGTATGTGTGGCGGTCGTACGCGTGGCCGGTCGGACGATCTGGATCCCTTGCACGACCGCCCGGCGCCGGGCGAACCAGGCGGCGGCGCGTTCGCCCGTGAGGACGTTCGGCTCGGCGCTCGGAGTGGGGTTCGGGAGGCTCGCCGTGCTGGTCGGCACGGCGGTCGGCACGGGGGAGGGCACCGCCGCAACGTCGACGGATGGAGCGCCCGATGCCGGAGGCAGCAGCGGGGGAGCGTCGGGCGGGCCCGAGGGCAGGATCGCAGCGACGGGGATCACCGGGACGGTCGGTACCGGGGACGAGGCGGGTGGGACCGGGATCGTCGGCGCGACCGGGATCGTCGAGGGGTTCGGGGCCCCTGGGGCAGGTGCTCTCGGCGCGCCGGCAGCACCACCGGCCGATGGCGCGGCCGACCGCAGCGTCGCCACGGCGGCCGACCGAAGCTCGCTCAGGTAGGCGGTGCTCGGGTAGTCGCTCCACGGGTTGGCGTCGCCGGCCGTGAGGGAGTCGTCGGTGAACCAGAGCACGCCCGCCCACTTGGAGCGCGACGTGGCCACGGCCTGAGCGATGGAGGACTGGGGTACCTCGTAGAGGAGGTGCCAGAACTTCGATGCCGGGACCCGCTGCATCCAGGCCTGCGGCCGCAGCGAGGCATAGCCGGCCAGGGAGCCCTCGTAGACGACGATGCCGTCCGCGAACGAGTAGCACTCCGGTACGGGCCTGCCGGGGTTCAGGGCGACCACGTCGAAGCCCTCGCTGCGGAGCTGCTGCGTGACGGACTGGTACCAGGCCGCGGTGGTGCAGGTGTCGGCCGACTCGTCGAGGAACACCCCGGTGATCCCGTACCGGGTTCGGTACGACCGGGCGTCGGCCAGGACCTGGGCGCTCGGGCGGGCACCCCACAGGGTGTGGACGTAGCCGAGCGGTGTCTGGCCGGCGGCTCGGGCGGCGTCGACCTCGATCTGCACCCAGGTCTCGCGCACGGCTCCGGGGCCGCTGTCGGGGTTGACGAGGACGAACCGGTTCGCGGTTCCGAGCGACCGGCTCCGCGTCCACATGGCGGGGACGCTGAAGTAGTTGACCGAGGCGAGCTGCTGGCTGGTGACCGGGGGAGGGCCCACACGGGCCGGAGTGAAGGGTGCCCCCGTGACCGCCGTCAGAACCGTCGTCCACTCCTCGGGCCCCGCCATGGAGGCCCAGGGGTAGCCGGACGACCCGGCGGAGGTCACCGTCACGGTTCCTGCGTTCCGGGACCTCGCCAACTGCGCGGTGAGCGTGAGGTCGCCCGGGGCCACGCTCCACACCTGGATCCAGAAGCGAGACGCGGGCTGACCGACGGTCCACGCCTCCGGTGACCACGACGCGAAAGCCGACGCCGGTCCGGAGAAGGCGACGACGGTGTCGACCGAATCGGCGATGCAGGCCGGGGGCGTCGTGTACGAGTTGGCCACGATGCGGGCGCCCGGGTGGGCCGCCCGCAGACCGGCCACGGTGGAGGCGAACGCCGCAGCGGTGTCGCAGGTGAACGGGGTGCCGTCGAGGTAGTAGCCGTCGACCCCGTACCAGGCCCGCCAGGTGGCCGCCTCGGCGGCGATGGCGGCGGGGTTGCGGGCGACGCCACCCGAAGCCCACGACACGAAGCCCAGGGCCTTCTGGCCGGCGTTGCGGAGGCGTTCCCTTCGGTCGAGCCAGCCGGCGTCGGCGGAACCGCCGGGGCCGGAGTCGATGGACATGACCGTGTCGGCGACGGCGGCACCGCCGCTGGCCACCCGGTCCCAGAGGGCGTCGTCCCAGAAGGCGCCGATGACGCCGGCCCGGGCGGGAGGAGCCGATCCGACGTCGGCTCGGGCGACCAGCGCCGGAACCACACCGGTCGCGGTGGTGCCGAGGGCGATTGCCAGGGCGAGGACCCTGAGGCGGCAAGGCCCCGGCCGAGCCTGTCCCTTCCTGTCGCTCATGGTGCCGGACATCGGCGATCCGGCCACACAGAGTGAACAACCCGGCGCGGGAAATCACCAAGCTGGACGAACCATCGCCCAGGCCCGCCGCGGACTCGGTCACGACGACGCGTACAGTCCGCGTCGTGACGGCCGACCGACCTGCGATGCGATCCGTGATGGTGGTGGTGGGCACCCGACCCGAGGGCGTGAAGCTGGCGCCGCTGGTACACGCCCTGGCGGGGTCGGCGTCATGTCGGCCCGTGCTGGTGTCGACCGGTCAGCACCGCGAGATGCTGGACCAGGTCCTCACGTTCTTCGGACTCACCCCCGATCTGGACCTCGGCCTCCTGGTGCCGGGGCAGGGGCTGGCCGAGCTCACGGCTCGGGCCGTGACGGCGCTCAGTGGGGCCATCTCCTCGGTGGAGCCTGATCTCGTGGTCGTCCAGGGCGACACCACCTCGACCTTCGCCGGAGCGCTGGCCGCGTTCTACGCCGGTGTCCCGGTGGCCCACCTCGAGGCGGGGCTGCGCACGGGGAACCTCCGGGCGCCCCACCCGGAGGAGGCGAACCGCCGCTTGACCGGGGTGCTCGCGGACCTGCACCTGGCGGCCACCGACGGAGCTCGGGACAACCTCCTGCGCGAGGGCACCGATCCGTCGAGCATCGTGGTCACCGGCAACACGGTCATCGACGCGCTGCACTGGGCGGTGGAGCGCCGAGCGGGGTACGGATCCGACGAGATCGAGGCGCTCGACGCCTCGGGACGGCCGATCGTGCTCGTGACCGCCCATCGCCGGGAGTCGTGGGGGGCGCCCATGGAGTCGGTCGGCCGGGCACTCGGCGAACTGGCCCGCCGTCATCCCGAGGTCTCGTTCGTCTTCCCGATCCACCGGAACCCGACGGTCCGGGCCGCCATCGCACCGGGCATCGCCGGGCGGGAGAACGTCCTGCTGACCGAGCCGCTGGAGTACGGCGCGTTCTCGCGGCTGATGGCGAGATCGTCACTCATCCTCACCGACTCCGGTGGCGTCCAGGAGGAGGCGCCGGCCCTGGGCAAGCCCGTGCTGGTGCTGCGGGAGACGACCGAGCGCCCCGAGGCCGTCGCCGCCGGCTGTGCCGTGCTCGTGGGAACCGACGAGCAACGGATCGTGGCGGAGGCCTCGGCGTTGCTGGCCGATCGGGGCGAGCTGGCCCGGCGGTCGGTGATGGAGAGTCCATTCGGCGACGGTCGCGCCGCCGTCCGGTGCCGTGACGCCATCGAAGCGCTGCTGGCCGCTCGCTGACGCATCCGGACCCCGCCGTTCCTCGGACCGACGCCTGGTGCCGGTCTCAACTTGACAGAACTGGCATTCTCGGCGCTCGATGACGCGCTGGGTCGACCCGGAGCAGGCTCGGGCGTCGCAGGCCAGCCTGGTCAGCCAGTCGGCCCGGTGGGTTGAAGTCAGCCCGGTGGGCTCAAGTCAGCCCGGTCGGCACGGTGGGCTCAGTCGAGGTGCAGCGCCGTGCCCACGGCGTCGGCATCGGGCGCCCAGGACGCCGTCGGCACGGCGACGCCCGGGCCGAGCCGGATTCCCGACCGGGACTCCAGGCGCAGCGTGCCCCCCGGATCGAACGCCAACGCGGCGTCGCCGGACACGAGGCTGAGGACCGCCTCGCCGACGAGCTCCCGGCGCCAGCCCTGGGCCAGCCGGGCGTCGGGGTCCTGGCGCAGGAAGCAGATGATGTCGTGGCGGGTGGCCAGCAGCGAGGCATCGATGCGGGCGTCCTTGGCGAGCTGGGCGATCCAGGCCGTCACCAGCGTGAGGGCCGGCCGCAGGCGGCGGTCGAAGTCGTCGACCTCGGGCAGCAGCAGGTCCTTGGGGTTCATCGTCGCCGCCCGGGCGACCAGGTCCACGAGCTCCTGGCCGGTACGACCGCGGGCGTACCGGCCGTCGAGGCCCCGGATGTTGGCGAGGTCCGACGCGCTGGTCGGACGGCCCTGGGAGATGGCCAGGACGGCGAGGTCGGGCAGCACGAACCGGACCGGCTTGTCCTCCATCCGCGCCCGCTCCTCCCGCCAGGCCGCCAGCTCCTGGGCGACGAGGCGGTCGGTGCCCCGCAGGACCCGGCCGTCCTTCAGGCGCCACCAGGCCTTGCGAGGCTCGACGGGACCGCGGGCGCGGGTGCGCAGCAGCTCGCACTCGGCCTCCACCCAGCTCGTGCGTCCGAGCTCGTCGAGTTGACCGCCCAGTTCGTCGGTGAGCTGCAGCAGGAAGGCCACGTCGCTGGCGGCGTAGTCCTTCTGGGTGGCGGTGAGCGGCCGCCTGGTCCAGTCGGTGAGGCGGTCGCCCTTCGACAGGCGTACGCCGAGCACCCGCTCCACCAGGCTGACCAGTGACGGCGTGGAGAAGCCGAGGAACCCGGCGGCGATCTGGGTGTCGAAGATGCGGTTCGGGATCGCCCCGCAGGCGTGGTCGAGGACCTCCATGTCCTGGTCGGCGGCGTGGAGGACGGCGAGTCGGTCGCTGCCGAGCAGCGGGGCCAGGCCTGCGGGGTCGACCGCCAAGGGGTCGACGAGGGCGAGCCCACCGGGCCAGGCCAGCTGCACCAGCGCCAGCCGCGGGTAGTACGTGCGCTCGCGCAGGAACTCGGTGTCGATGGCGTAGGCCGGATGGCGCAGGACCTCTTCGACGACCTCGGCGAGATCGGCCGGATCGGCCACCCAGCGGGCGTCGGGCGAAGTTCGGCCGGCGGTCTCCGGCGAGTCCCGCCGGATCATGGCGCGCTCGGCCGTGCGTACATCGGACGAACCCTAGCTGGGTCGACCACTCGCCCGGCTCCGCCAGCGGGCCAGGTCATCGGGGTCGTCGAGGTCGACCGGTGCCTCGTCGGGACCGGCGTCGACGAGCACGACGCCCGACAGCCGCAGGACGGCGTCGGCCCGACGGTCTCCGGCCAGGAAGGCGGCCTCCAACGGGGCGCCCAGTTCGGTCCGCAGGGCGGCGATGACCGGAACCGGGCGCCCCGCCACGCACAGCACGGCGCCCGTCGCTCCATCGACGACGGCGTCCACGAGGCGGGCGAGGACAGCGGTCGACACCGTGGCCAGATCGCAGGGGAGCACGAGGAGCGTGCGATCAGCGGTGGCGGTCGCCGGAGGGGTTGCTCCGGTCGTGACGCCCCGGAGGGCGCTGACGATGCCCCCCAACGGCCCCTCCCCCGGCCAGGTGTCGGGAACCATGGCGATGCCCGCGGCGCCGAGACGGGCGACGAGGTCGGGTGGCCAGCCGGCACGGGCGCCGATGACGGTCCGCTCCTGCACCCCCACCCGGTCGAGGGCCTCCAGGCCCACCTCGACGAGGCGTCGGCCGTCCACGTCCAGCAGGGCCTTGTCGGAACCCATGCGGCTACTGGCGCCGCCTGCCAGCACCGCCCCGGCGAGGCGAATCCCGGTCACTGCACGCCTCGGGTCACCGCCGGGCACGGGTCACCGCTGATCTCGGGTCACGGCCCGGATCGGTCCGCGGCCAGGGCAGCCAGAACCGCGTCGTGAAGGAGCCCGTTGGTCGAGCAGGCGTCGCCACCGTCGGCCCTCGGCGCCCCTCGGAGGTCGCTGAAGCGGCCACCCGACTCGTCGACGATCACCTGCACGGCGGCGAGGTCCCAGAGGCTCACGATGGGCTCCACGGCGACGTCGACCGCGCCCTCGGCCACCAGCATGTGCATCCAGAAGTCGCCGAAGCCGCGCTGTCGCCACACACCCCCGAGCAGGGCGTCGAGGCGGGCCCGGGCCGGTGGTGACCAGTGGCCGTCAGCGAACGTGACGAAGGCGTCGGACAGCGAACCCACCCCAGACACGCCGAGGGACACGGGCCGACGGTCGCCGGGGCCGGAGTACCGGTAGGCGCCACTCCCCCGCTCCGCCCACCACCGCATGCCCATGGCGGGCGCCGAGACCACACCGATCCGGCCTTCCCCGTCGACCTGCAAGGCGATGAGCGTGGCCCAGACGGGCACGCCGCGCACGAAGTTGGCGGTGCCGTCCACCGGATCGAGGATCCAGCACCGTGACGATCCGATGGTTCCCTGGAGGCCGTGCTCCTCCCCCAGCACGGCGTCGTCGGGTCGTTCCCGGGCGAGCCGGGCGACGATCAGCTCCTCGGCCGAACGGTCGGCGATCGTCACCTCGGAGCGGTCGGGCTTGGTCTCGACGACGAGGTCCTGGGCCCGGAAGTGACGCATCGTCACGGCGTCGGCTTCATCGGCCAGGGCGAGGGCGAGCGCCAGATCGGGGCCGGGACCGGAGCCGTCGGAACGGCGTTGGACGAACCCGTAGTCGCCGGGTCGGGTCTCGTCGGGTCGGGTCCCGTCGGGTCGGGGGCTGGTCACGGGTTGCTCCGGGGGTCGTCGGCCGGGGACGGGACGGCGGCGGCCCGGGCCAGGGTGGCTGGATCCACGTTGCCGCCGCAGAACACGGTGAGCACCCGGCGGCCGACGACGTCGGGCACCCGGCCCTCGAGCAGGGCCGCCGTCGTCAGGGCACCGGTGGGCTCGACGACCTGCTTCATGCGCGTGGCGATGAACGCCATGGCCGACAGGATCTCCTCCTCCCCCACGGTCACGATCTCGTCCACGAGCGTCGCCATGATCGGGAAGGTCAGCTGACCGACGGCCGTGGTGGCCACACCGTCGGCGACCGTGCGCGGCTGCTCGATGGTGACGATGCGCCCGGCGGCGAGGGACTGGCGGGCGTCGTCGGCGGCGGCCGGTTCGACACCGACGATGCGCACACCCGGGACGCGCGCCCGCAGGGCGGTGGCCATCCCGGCGATGAGCCCTCCGCCGCCGACAGGGATCACCGCCACCTCCACGTCGGGCCAGTCGTCGGCGACCTCCCACCCAGCGGTTCCCTGCCCGGCGATGACGCGGGCGTCGTCGAAGGGGGGAACGATCACCGAGCCCCGTTCTGCGGCGACCCGGGCGGCGACGGCGGCACGGTCCTCCTGGAAACGGTCGTAGTCGACGATCCGGGCTCCGTACGCAGCGGTGGCCGCCCGCTTGACGGCCGGGGCGTCGGAGGGCATCACGATCGTCGCGTCGATGCCGGTCAACCGGGCGGCGAGGGCCACCCCCTGGGCGTGGTTCCCCGATGAGTAGGCGACGACGCCCCGGCTCCGCTCGGCGGGTTCGAGCTGCAGCAGGCGGTTCAGCGCACCCCGGATCTTGAAGCTGCCGCTGCGCTGGAGGTGCTCGGCCTTGGCCCGTACGGTGGCACCGACGGCGGCGTCGAGCGTCGACGACGACAGCAGGGGTGTGTGGTGGATCAGCCCCCGCAGCCGCCCGGCGGCGGCGGCGACGTCGTGCGCGTCGATGGCGGGAGCGGTCATCGCTTGCCCGTCGAACCGGGGCGTTCGACCGGCCGGGCGGCCAGCCAGTCGGGGATGTCCCCGGGCTCCCAGCTCTGCACGGCCAGCGAGAGGCAGGCGACGAGCGGGAGCCCGAGCACCCCGGCGGCGGCACCGTCGGTGCGGTCCACGAGGACGCCGGCCACGACCGGCGTGGCGCGCCGTTCGGTGCAGAGATCGAGGCACTCGCGGATCGAACCGCCGGTCGTGAGGATGTCGTCGACGACCGCGACGCGGCTGCCCTCGGGCAGATGTTCGGGGCGCCGGAGGCGGCGCCGGCCGGCATCGCCCTGCTCGGCGTAGGCGGCGGGGACACCGAGCTGCTTGGCGACCTCGTAGGCCAGCAGGATCCCCAGGGTCGTCGGCCCCATCACCACGTCGGGCCGGAAGGGGGCGATGCGTTCGGCCAGGTCGGCGCAGAGCCGGGCGACGTGGACCGGGGAGCGCAGCACGTGGAACTTCTCGAAGTAGCGATCGGAGTGCCGCCCGCTGGTGAGCACGAAGTGCCCGTCGAGCAGCGCGCCCGACTCCACGAAGATGGCGGTGGCCTGCTCAGGTGTCAGCAGCGTCATGGAGTGCGGAGCGTACCGACCAGGTCCACGATGCCGCGCCGACACCGACGCCGGCCCGGATGCGGTCAGGGCCGGCGCGAAGCCTCCGGCCCTGACCCGGTGATCGGGAGATGCCGGCGATTCAGCCCTTGTTCTTGATGACCACGGCGTCGCAGTCGATCTCGAGCATGGCGCCGGCACGGGCGAGCTGGTGGACGATCACCAGCGTGCTGGCCGGGTAGTGCTCCTTCTTGAAGAACTCGGCCCGGACCTCGTGCGACTTGGCGAAGTTCTCGATCGAGAACGGCGGCGCCATGAAGACGCGCATCCGCACGATGTCGTCGTAGGTGGCCCCGGCCTCGGTGAGCGCGCTGCCGAGGTTGATCAGGACCTGCCGGGTCTGGGCGGCGATGTCACCGGGTCCCACGATCTGGTCCGTGTCGCCGTCGGTGGCCGTGCGGCCGGAGACGTACACGTGCTTCAGGTCCGGGGTCTCGATGACGACGGCGCCGGAGTGGACGAGTTCCTTCACCTTGGAGTTGGCGAAGTAGTGCCACCCCTTGCCGATGTCGGGGTTGATGATCTTCTTGGTGATCACGAGGCGTTGCTCCCTGTGGTTGCTGGTGGTTCGCCCTGCACGGCGGGTCGGACGACCGAGCCGAGCAGACCGAGGTTGCGCTCCCGGAGATCCGCGTCGAGCGCGTGGTGCCCGGACAGCACGTGGACGTAGGAGACCCCGACCCCGGCGAGTGCCCGCAGCCGGGCGATGACGTGGTCGGGTGCACCGGCGACGGTGAACCAGTCGATGAACTCGTCGCTCATGGCGCCGAGGGCACCGGTGGTGGCATCGCCCCGGTACGGGTCGGAGTCGTAGCTGAGCTCCCGGGCCACCGCGGAGGCCGCCGCGCTCAATGGCGCTGGGGCGTCCGCGTCCGTGCCACCCGGTCGCTTGGCGAAGTGGGCGAAGGCGGAGGCGATGCGCCGGACCTCGCGCCGGGCGACGTCACCGTCGTCGAGCACGAGCAGCGGGACGTACGCGCCGTAGGCGACGCCGTCGGGATCCCGGCCGGCCGCCTCGACGGCCCGACGGGCCAGCATCACGTGGTTGCCGACATGTTCGGGATCGGCGCCGACGGCGAGCGCGATCCGGTCCGCCTGTCGCCCGGCCAGGGCCAACATGGCGGGGCCGGACGGGGCGATCTCGATCGGCGGAGGGGGCAGCACCGACGGGTCCCACCACTCGAGGCGCGCCGATGCGGTGCCCCGTTCGACGGGCCGACCCGACAGGTACCCGCGCAGTTCGACGACGTAGCGTTCGAGGCCGGCGACCCGGTCGGGCGAACGGCCGATCATGCGGACGGCGCTGTCACCGCGTCCGATGCCGCAGACGGCGCGACCGCCGCTCTCGATCTGGAGAGCGGCCATCGCTGCCGCGGTGATGCTGGCGTCACGGGTCACCGAGTTGGTGACGCCGGCGGTGATCTCGATCCGCCTCGTCGCCGAGGCGGCGATCATCAGCTGACCGTGCAGCTCGCCCGCCAGCAGGGGCGAATCAGCGGCCGTCAGGGCGTCGAAACCGAGCGCTTCGACGGCCGCCGACAGGGGGCGGACCGTGCCCGGGACCGGAAGGAACCCGAAGCTGATCTTCACCTGCGGTCCGCCCCGACGCTCACTTCGCCGACTTGACCGCGGTGGCGATGTCGTTGGTGAAGAGGCTCTTCACGTCGAGCTTGGCGGGATCGGGGTTGATGATGCCGTTGGTGAAGTAGAGCTTCAGGGCCCGGTTGATCTCGTTCAGGTCGAACGTGCCGTCGGTCTGGATCGCGCCCTCGGGCTTGATGCGCAGCTCGAGGATGGCTCGCTGGGCCTTGTCCGTGGCGCGCAGCGCCGGGTTGTTCATGGCGGTGACGTACATGGCGTCGTCGGGGTCGTCGCGCATGGCCTGCGCGCCCTTGGACATGGCCTTGGCGAAGCGGACGAGCACGTCGCTGTTGTCCTTGTAGTACTTGCGCGAGGTGATCAGGACGTCACCCAGGTAGTCCTTGATGGACCGGTACTGCAGGTTCTGGAGGAAGGCGGTTCGGTTCTCGTCGACGGCGGCCTGGCGGATGGCCGTGATCTGGGCGTCCCAGGTTCCGAGGGCGTCGACCGTGCCGTCACGGAGTGCGGCGTAGGCGGCGGGTGTGGCGGCGCCGAGGTTCACGAACTGGACGTCGTTGAAGTTGATGCCGTTCTGGGCGAGCAGCAGCTTGGCGGAGAAGAAGGTGGCGCTGCTGGGCCCG
>JBIKWW010000028.1:0-15788 GCA_044356125.1 Acidimicrobiia bacterium | reverse complement strand
GCCCCGTGGAAGTGGCTGCGCCGTCGGGCACGAAGCGCGACGGCACCTGTTCCGCGCGCAGATCTTCAGCGCGCATACGGTGTCCGGGCGCCATGTCCCGCCGCGCCACGACGGCGGTCCGCTCGGCTCCCCAGGGGCGGGCCCGGTCGATCCCCGCCTGGCGGATGGCTCCGGCCCCGACCAGGGCGGCGACGACCGAGGCGAGCCAGTAGAGGGCGGCCGACCGGCGGATCCGGCGAACCAGGGCGATGACCGCCGCCAGGGGCGACGGGGGCTGACCCGTCAGGGACGGACCCGTCAGGGACGGAGCAGTCAGGGACGGCGTCGGCGGGGACGGCGTCGGCGGGGAGGAGGGGAGGGGGCGTTCCAACGGAACCTCCGCAGGGCGCGGCCGGGCGGCCGGGCGGACCGGGGGCGGAGGGGGAAGAACCGGGAGTCGGTGGGTCCATCGTCGCCGCCGGGACGGCGGGCCGCAAGACCGGCCCGCCGGGACGGCGGGCGGGGGATCAGTGGGTGTGGGTCCCCGGGCCGTGGGCGTGGGAGTGCGAGTGGCCACCCGAGGAGGCCGAGCCGCCACCCGACGAACCCGACGAGCCGGCGCTGTCGGAGGACCCCGACGAACCCGATGAACCCGACGAGCCCGATGAACCCGACGAGCCCGATGAACCCGACGATTCGGAGGACCCCGAACCCGACGATCCCGAGGCCGACGATCCCGAACCCGATGAACCCGACCCGCCGGACCGGCTGTCGGTCTTGTAGAAGCCGCTGCCCTTGAAGGCGATGCCGACGTTGCCGAACACCTTGCGGAGCGGACCCTCGCAGGTGGGGCAGACGGTCAGGGCAGCGTCGGTGAACGACTGCACGGCCTCGAAGCGGTGACCGCAGGACCGGCACGCGTACTCGTAGGTGGGCATGGCTCCTCCGGGGGGACGGGGTCGGCGCGCCGGGGGTGCGCCGCAGACGCCCCACGATACCGGTCCGTTGGCACTCTCCGATGACGAGTGCCAGCCGCCCCGCGGGCCCACCCGGGCGGCGACTCAGGGAGGGGCCACGGATCGCCGAGACTTGTCGGTGATGACGTCGACCAGCAGCACCCACCGGACCGTCCGCAAGGCGGTCATTCCCGCCGCCGGCCTCGGCACCCGCTTCCTGCCGGCCACCAAGGCCCAGCCCAAGGAGATGCTCCCGCTCATCGACCGACCGGCGATCCAGTACGTCGTCGAGGAGGCCGCCGCCATCGGGATCCGGGACGTCCTGCTCGTCACCGGGCGCTCCAAGCGGGCCATCGAGGACCACTTCGACCGCTCGCCCGAGCTCGAGGCCGCCCTGGAGCGATCCGGCAAACAGGCCGACCTCGCCGAACTGCTGCGCATCGCCGATCTCGCCGCCGTCCACTCGGTCCGCCAGGCCGAGGCCAGGGGGCTGGGTCACGCCGTCGGCTTCGCCCGCCATCACGTGGGCGATGAGCCGTTCGTGGTCATGCTCGGCGACGACATCATGGTGGGCAACGACGTGCTCGCCCGCATGGTGGCCGCCCACCGCGAGCACGGCTGCTCGGTCATCGCCGTCAAGCGCGTCCCCCGGGACCAGGTCTCCTCCTACGGCTGCATCGAGCCCGGCGGCGAACGGGCCGGTGGCCTCGTCGAGCTGCGCGGCATCGTCGAGAAGCCCGCGGCCGAGGATGCGCCGTCGGACCTCGCCGTCATGGGCCGCTACCTGTTCACACCCCGCATCTTCGACCTGATCGACGCCACCCCACCCGGACGCGGCGGCGAGATCCAGCTGACCGACGCCATCGCCACGCTCATCACCGAGGAGCCGGTGCTCGGGGTGGTGTTCGAGGACGGCCGCTACGACGTCGGCAACAAGCTCGACTACCTGCGCGCCACCGTGGAGCTCGCCCTCGGCCGCCCCGACCTGGGTCCGGCCTTCCGGGACTACCTCCGGGAGCTCACCGCCGACTGGTGATCCCTGCCGCCCGTCGGGTGCGGCCGCCCGTCGGATGCGGCCGCTCGTCGGGTGCGGCCCTCCGACGGCGCCGGCTCTGCCATCCTTCGGGCATGTCACAGGTGACCCTCGCCGAGGCCCAGGAGTGGGTCCTCGGGCGCATCCGGCCCCTCGAGCCCGCCGAGGTCCCCCTCGCCGACGCCCTCGGCCTGGTGCTGGCCGGGCCCGCCCACGCCCGCGAGGCCGTGCCGCCCTTCGCCAACACGGCCATGGACGGCATCGCCGTGCGGGCCGCCGATGTCGCCGCCGCGCCCGTCGAGCTGACCGTCACCGGCACCATCCGGGCGGGCGAGGCCGCCACCGAGGAGGTCCGGCCGGGCACCGCCCAGCGGATCATGACCGGTGCCCCCATCCCGCCCGGCGCCGACGCCATCGTGCCCGTCGAGGAGATCGAGGACCGTCCCGGCGGCCGGGTCCTGGTGCGCCGTTCCGCGGCGGTCGGTGACTGCATCCGGCCGGCGGGGGAGGACCTCGCCCCGGGTGCGCTCGCCTTCCCGGCCGGCACGATCCTCGGGCCCGGTCACCTCGGGGTGCTGGCGACGGTCGGGCTCGCCGCCGCACCGGTGCGCCGCCGCCCCCGGGTGGGGGTCATGTCCACCGGTGACGAGCTCGTCCAGGCCCCCGCCCCCCTCGGGCCCGGCCAGATCCGCGACTCCAACCGCCGGATGCTCCTCGCCCTGGTGGCCACGACCGGGGCCGAGCCCGTGGACCTCGGCTGCATCCCCGACGACGAAGCCGCCATCGAGGCCGCCCTCACCACCGGCATCGCCGGCTGCGACGCCGTGATCTCCAGCGGTGGGGTGTCCATGGGCGACTTCGACTACGTCAAGGCCGTCCTGCGCCGCCTCGGGGCCCGGTCCGGTGACCCCGACGCCATGCGCTGGATGCAGATCGCCATCAAGCCGGCCAAGCCCCTGGCCTTCGGGGTCATCGACGGCACCCCCGTCTTCGGCCTCCCCGGCAACCCCGTCAGCTCGCTCGTCAGCTTCGAGCTGTTCGCCCGCCCGGCGCTGCGCAGGATGCTCGGCGTGCCCGACGACCGGCTCCACCGCAGCGCCTTCGCCGCCGTCGCGCCCGCCGGCCTGCCCCGGCGCGCCGACGGCAAGACCCACTTCGTGCGGGTGAGCGTCGCCGTGGCTGCCGACGGGTCGCTCGAGGCGGTCGCCGTCCGTGGCCAGGGCTCGAACCTCCTGCACTCGATGGCGCTGGCCAACGGCCTGGCGATCGTGGAGGACGGACCGGGCGTCGCTCCCGGTGGCAGGGTCAGGGTCCTCCTGCTCGACGACCCCGGCGCCGCCGCCCTGCCCGCCGGGGCCGGTGACCCGGGAGCCGGGCCGGGATGGAACGGGCCTGTCGGATAGGTCCTTGCGTTCGCTAGGTTCCGGGCATGCCCGAGCTGATCGACTCCTTCGGCCGCCGGGTCACGGATCTGCGCATCTCGGTGACCGACCGGTGCAACTTCCGCTGCACCTACTGCATGCCCGCCGAGGGGATGACGTGGCTGCCCCGGGAGCAGATCCTGACCTTCGAGGAGATCGAGCGGATCGCCCGCGTCTGCGTCGAGCGGTTCGGGTTCAACGGCATCCGCATCACCGGGGGCGAGCCCACCGTCCGGGCCCACCTCGTCGTGCTCATCGAGCGCCTCGCCCGCCTCGGCGTCGACCTGGCGATGACGACCAACGGCGCCACCCTCCGCCTGCTGGCCGAAGACCTCAGGGCGGCCGGCCTGCGCCGTCTCAACGTGAGCTGCGACTCGCTCGACCGCGACACGTTCTTCCGCCTCACCCGCCGCGACGACCTCCCCCGTGTCCTCGACGGGATCCGCGCCGCCCAGGAGGCGGGGTTCGACCCGATCAAGGTCAACGTCGTGCTGATGCGTGGCGTGAACGACCACGAGATCGTCGACTTCGCCCGCTTCGGCCGGGAGAACGGCCTCGGCGTCCGCTTCATCGAGTTCATGCCGCTCGACGCCGACGACGCCTGGTCCCGCGACCAGGTCGTCCCCTCGGCCGAGGTGATCGAGCGCATCGGTGAGGTGTTCCCGCTGGTGCGCGCCCAGCACGGGCCCGAGCCGGCGGCGCGCTGGACCTACGCCGACGGCATCGGCGACGTCGGCGTCATCGCCAGCGTCACCGAGCCGTTCTGCGGCGACTGCGACCGGGTCCGCATCACCGCCGAGGGCCAGTTCCGCACGTGCCTGTTCGCCACCGACGAGTTCGACCTGCGGGCGATCCTGCGCTCCGGCGGGTCCGACGACGCACTCGCCGCCGAGATCGCCCGGGCCGTCGGGCTGAAGTGGGCCGGCCACTCCATCGGCCGCGTCAACTTCATCCGGCCCAAGCGCTCGATGAGCCAGATCGGCGGCTGACCAGCCCACCGGGGCCCCACCCGGGGGTCCGGGGGTCGCTCCCGTAGACTGCGCCCATGAGCGAGCGCGCCCTCACCCACCTCGATCCGCTGGGCCGGGCCCGGATGGTCGACGTGACCCCCAAGGAGCCCACCTACCGGCGGGCCGTGGCGCGCTGCACCGTGACCATGGAGCCCGAGACGGTCAACAAGGTCGCCTCCAATGCCATGTCCAAGGGCGACGTGCTGGCCGTGGCCCGGGTGGCGGGGATCCAGGCGGCCAAGCAGACCGCCGCCCTCATCCCGCTCTGCCACCCCCTGCTCGTCGGGGCGGTGACCGTCAACTTCACGCTGGGCGACACCACGATCGACGTCGAGGTCAACGTCGACACCGTGGACCGCACCGGGGTCGAGATGGAGGCGATGACGGCCTGCGCGGTCGCCGCCCTCACCATCTACGACATGTGCAAGTCCGTCGACCGGTCGATGGTGATCGGCGAGCTGTGCCTGTGGGAGAAGACCGGCGGCCGCTCCGGCGTGTACCGCCGCGAGACCCGCTCCGATCAGTCCTGACGCGGGCTGGACGCGGGCTGGGCGCGGGCCCGCCGCGGGCTGGACGCGATCCGGTGGCCACTCGGCGTGGCTGTGTGACGGAGCTGTGCGGGCCGTGGCGACATCGTCGCGACTTCGCGGCAGAGCCCTCCAGCGTGGTCGGCCGATGATCTGAGCCGGTACCATCAACCCGTCTCGGGGGCGATGTCCGGCACGACGGAGCCGGGCCGACGGATCTCCTGACCGGGTCGAACGTCGCCAACCGATCCTCTGATCGATCCTCCAACCGATCCTCCAACCGTGTGCGTTGCACCTCCACGGCTTCCCCACCCGCCGTGGTCAGCGCCTGACACACCGACGAGCGTGCTCCCTTGACGATTCTGATCCTCATCCTGGCGCTGGCCTGGTGTGCCTACCTCCTCCCCGCCGCCCTGCGGCGTCGCCAGAGCCGTCCATCGGCCCTGGGGGACTACCGCCGCAGCCTCACCCGTCTGTCGGGGATCGGCTCCGACGAGTTCCGTGGTGCCCGGATGAGCCCCTCCCGCTCGGTAGCCGCCGCCCGCGCCCGCCGGGCCCGCAAGCGTCGACGCGACGTGTTCCTCGGCCTCAGCGCCACCGCCATCGGCAGCTTCGCCATCGGCCTGCTCCCCGCCTTCCGGGTGATGCTGCTGGTGGCCCTCGCCGTCAGCGCCGCACTCGGTGTCTACGCCGTCGCCCTGGTGCGCATGCGCACCCCGGCTCCCGCCCGGGTCCGCTCCGGTGCCTACGCCTACGCCCGGGCCGGTCGGCCGGGAGAGGACCGGGAGGATGGCTGGTCCGATGAACGATGGGCCGAACCGTGGGAGGCCGTCGAGGTCGTGCGCGAGCCGGGCCTGCGCCGCCGCTCCGACTGGGCCGACCGCTCCGACTGGGCCGACCGCTCCGACTGGGCCGACCGCTCCGACTGGGCCGACCGCTCCGACTGGGCCGACCGCTCCGACTGGGCCGACCGCTCCGACTGGGCCGACCGCTCCGACCTCGTCGACGTCGACTGAACCCGGCAGGCCTGCCCCGGTCCGCCGCCGTCCGCCCGGAGCCCGGCACCGCGGCGCCTATGCTGCAGCTTCGCCGTACGGGCAGGTTCCGTCCGGCGACCACACATCCGGGGGCGTAGCTCAGTTGGGAGAGCGCTTCGGTCGCATCGAAGAGGTCGTGGGTTCGATTCCCATCGCCTCCACCGGATCCAGGTGCTCGGCGCTGGCCGGCGGGAACCCCCCGTCGGCTAGCGGAACGAGTCGGCCGAGCGCGTGGCCAGGGCGGCGCCCACGATGCCGGCGTCGTTGGCCAGCTTGGCGGCCACCAGCGGTGCCCGGGTCCGCAGCCCGGGGAGCCAGGCGTCCGCCTCGGCCGACACCCCGCCCCCGACGACGATGAGGTCGGGCCAGATGGCGCACTCCAGGTGGTCCAGGTAGCGCTGGACCCGCTCGCTCCACTCGGCCCACGACAGGCCCTCCTGGTCCTTCACCGACGCCGCCGCCCGGTCCTCGCCGTCCACGCCGTCGACCAGCATGTGCCCGAGCTCGATCCCGGGAAGGGCGACGCCGCGGTACACCAGTCCCGAGCCGATGCCCGTCCCGAACGTCAGGCAGAGCACGAGCCCCCGGTGGCCGGCGGCCGTCCCGTACCGGACCTCGGCCATGGCCGCCGCCTGGGCGTCGTTGAGGACCACGAGGTCGCGGCCCAGGCGCCGGGCCAGCAACGCGTGGGCGTCGAGGCCCAGCCAGGCGTGGTCCACGTTGGCCGCCGACAGCGTGTGCCCCTCCTTGACCACGCCGGGGTAGGTGACCCCGACGGGCAGATCGACGGGCCGCACGGTTCCCGTCGGGCGGCTGCCGAGCTCGGCGGTGATGCGATCGACGATGGCGGCCAGCACCTCGGCGCACGCCGCCGGGGTCGAGGGCTGGGGGGTCTCGATGCGGATCCGGGGCCCGACGAGCGACCCGTCGGCGAGGTCGACGGCCGCCCCCTTGATGGCGCTGCCGCCGATGTCGATGCCGATGGCGTTCGGAGCAGGGCTCGCCATGCCCGGAAGTGTCGCACGTGGGATCGCCGCGTCGGGGAGACCGCCGACGCGGTGACAGGCTCGCGGCCGTGGATCTCGTGGTGGCCCCGGACGGGGCGGGAGCGCCGGACCCGCTGACCGCCGCGGCCGCCTGCCTGGCCGGTGCCGCGGGGGCGTGCTGGTGGTCGTGGCGGGGGCGGGCGGTCGCCCGGGTCCCCGGGCGGCCCGCCGTCCATCTGGCCGATCTCGTCGGCAGCGACGCCTGCCGGGTGCTCCCCGGCGGACCGGCGGGACCGGTGCTGGTGCGCCGCCGGGCCCTGCTCGTGGTGTCACCCGGCGCCGGCCGGGGCGTGGTCGACGAGATCGAGGTCCCGTGGGCGGCCCGGCCCGTTCCGGTCGAGCACGCCTGGCTCGACCCGGTGGTCGAGCCCCTCGCCGACTGGGCGGCCGTCCTGGAGCGGGTCCCCGGGCCTGCCGGGGACGGGGCCGACGCCCTGGAGCTGCGGCGGGAGCGGTTCTGGCACGAGCCGTTCCCCCTCTCGGCCCGTCAGTGGCCGGGGTCTGCCCCCGGCCCGCTGCTCGAGGTGGCCGAGACCGTGGCGGTGACGGCGACCGGGACCGGGACGGCATGGGCGGTGGTCGCCCGCGTCGAGCCCTGGTGGCCGACGTTCGCCCTGGCCGACACCCCGGGCCAGCTCCTCGTGCACCTCACCGGGCGTCGACACGGGGCCTGGGCGGAGCTCCCGGCGGTGCTGCGCGAGGCCGTCGAGCGGTCCCGGCCCGAGTTCGCCCACCCGCCCGCCCCGACCACGCACGTCGATCCGGGCGCATCGGTCGACCACCTCTGGGACGCCCTCGCCGCCACCCGGCGGCGCCGCGGGGCCCGCGGCGCTCGGTAGCCTGCCCCGCCATGGCCCCCCGGCAGCCCGCTGACCTCCACGAATGGGTGTCGTTCGAGGACCCCGACGGTGAGGACCGCACCTGGGTGTTCGACCTGACGTTCCTGACGAGCCCCTGGACCTGCATCTTCGGGCGCGGCTGCCAGGGCGTGCTGACCGAGCCGGCCGGCAGCCTCGTCCAGGGCTGCTGCAGCTACGGCGCCCACCTCCAGGACGACGCCGACCGGCGCAACCTGCGCCGGCACGCCCGGAGGCTCACCGCCGAGCAGTGGCAGCACCGCCCGAGCTCGCCGCGGGAGCCGCTGACCGCCGTCAACGCCGATGGCGAGGAGCTCACCCGGCTGGTCGACGACGCCTGCATCTTCCTCAACCGCCCGGGCTTCCCCGGTGGGCCCGGCTGTGCGCTGCACGTCGGAGCCCTGGCCGCCGGTGAGCGGCCGATGGACTGGAAGCCCCAGGTGTGCTGGCAGGTGCCGCTGCGCCTGGAGGAGCGACGCGACGACAGCGGCCACCTGGTGTCCACCCTGCGGGAGTGGAAGCGACGCGACTGGGGCGAGGGCGGCGCCGAGTTCCACTGGTGGTGCACCGACAGCCCCGAGGCCTTCGTCGACCGTCGGCCGGTCTGGCAGACGCTGCGCGACGAGATCGTCGAGCTGACCAGCCCCTCGGCCTACGACGAGCTGGTCCGCCACGTCCGCGCCCGGGGCCGGGCGACCCGTGACGACGTCGTGTTCCTGCCCCACCCCCAGGTGCGCCGCCGGTCCGGCAGGGCGCAGAAGTAGTCCGATCTGCCCGATTCCGGGCAGATTCGTTGCGTTCGACCCGGCAGGCGGTGACAATGACCGCCGTGCAGGCCGGCCCCGATCACTCCGTTCCGGGCGCTGCGGCCTCGTCCGGTCAGGTTCCGGGTGACCCGCTCCTGGGTGACCCGGTGCTCGACGAGCTCGTCGAGCGGCTCCACCGCAGCACCGGCATGGCCCGGGGGGTCGCCGCCCGGGTCATCGACGAGGTGATCGCCGGGCTCGCCGAGCCGCTGGAGGACTTCGTCCGCCGGCGTCACCGCGAGCTGCAGGCCCGCGGCGAGCGCAACGAGCGGATCTACGCCCGCATTGTCGCCGAGCTGGCCCGGCGCCCCGTGCGCGTCGCCCCGCTCAGCGAGCGCCAGATCCGGCGCCTCGTCTACGGCTGAGCCCGCCCGCCCGAACCCGCCCGCCCGAACCCGCCCGCCCGAAGCCGGGCCCCAACCCGAACCAGGAGCTCCTCATGTGCGGCATCGTCGCCTACATCGGCCCCAAGGACTGCGTGCCCATCCTCATGGAAGGGCTCGCCCGCGTGGAGTACCGGGGCTACGACTCCGCCGGTCTGGCCGTGCTGGGGCCCAAGGGCGGGGTGAGCGTGGCCAAGAAGAAGGGGAAGCTCCGGGAGCTGGAGGCCACCCTGCCCAAGCGGATGCCGGGCCGGGTCGGGATCGGCCACACCCGCTGGGCCACCCACGGCGAGCCCTCGGACCACAACGCCCACCCGCATCTCGACGCCACCGGCAACGTGGCCGTCGTCCACAACGGGATCGTGGAGAACGCCGCCGAGCTGCGGGCCAAGCTGGAGGCCGAGGGCGTGGTCTTCCACTCCGAGACCGACACCGAGGTGCTGGCCCATCTGATCGCCCGTGAGCGCGGCGATGGCGGCCCGGCCGCTCCGGAGCTGGAGGACGCGGTGCGCGCCGTGCTGCGGGGCATCGAGGGCACCTACGGCCTGTGCGTGGTCGACGCCCGCCAGCCCGACCGCATCGTGATCGCCCGCAACGGCTCGCCCGTGATCATCGGCGTCGGCGAGAAGGAGATGCTCGTGGGCTCCGACGTCGCCGCCATGATCCGCCACACCAAGCAGGTCGTGCACCTCGACGACCACGAGATGGCCGTGGTGACCGCGGACGGGTTCCGCACCTTCGCCCTCGACGCCACGCCCACCCAGAAGCGGCTGCTCGACGTCAACTGGAGCATCGAGGATCTCGACAAGGGGGGCTACGAGCACTTCATGCGCAAGGAGATCCTCGAGCAGCCCGACGCCCTCGAGCGCGCCCTGCGGGGCCGGGTGGACGACCGCTTCCACACGACGGTGCTCGGCGGCGTGCAGCTCAGCGCCCGCGAGATCCTCGACATCCGCCGCATCAAGATCCTCGGCTGCGGCTCGGCCTACATCGCCGGTCTCGCCGGGGCGCACATCCTGGAGACGCTCACCCGGATCCCGTCGGACTCCGAGCCCGCCTCCGAGTTCCGGTACCGCAACCCGGTCATCGAGCGCGACGTGCTCTACGTGGCCGTGTCGCAGTCCGGCGAGACCGCCGACACCCTCGCCGCCGTGCAGGAGATCAAGCGCAAGGGCGGGCGGGTCATCGCCGTCGTCAACGTCGTGGGCTCCACGATCACACGCGAGGCCGACGGCATCTACATGCACGCCGGGCCCGAGGTGTCGGTGGCCTCGACCAAGGTCTTCACCTCGATGATCTTCAGCTTCGCCCTGCTGGCCGTGCACCTGGGGCGGGTCCGCGACCTGGGCCCCGCCGACGGGCAGCGGCTCCTCGCCGGGCTGCGCCGCCTGCCCGACCTGATGCGCCAGGTCCTCGCCCAGGAGGCCCACATCAAGGCGTTGGCCACCAAGTACCGGGACTACCCCTCGATGTTCTTCGTGGGCCGCAACACGGGCTTCCCGATCGCCATGGAAGGGGCCCTGAAGCTCAAGGAGATCAGCTACGTACATGCCGAGGCGTACGCCAGCTCCGAGCTCAAGCACGGGCCCCTGGCGCTGGTGTGCGAGGACTTCCCGGTGGTGGCCATCGTGCCCGACGACTCCCTCTTCGAGAAGAACATCTCCACCGTCCAGCAGGTCCGGGCCCGTCGGGGCCCCTGCATCGGCGTGGTCCAGGCGGGCGGGATGGAGGCCCACCGGCGGGCCGAGGAGCACGGTGAACCGCTCTTCGACGATCTCATCGTGCTCCCCAGCGCCGAGGTCGAGCTCGACCCGATGCTCTTCACCCTGCCCCTGCAGCTCTTCGCGTACCACCTGGCGATCGCCCTCGATCGTGACGTGGACCAGCCCCGCAACCTGGCCAAGTCCGTCACCGTGGAGTGATCGGCCCGTCCGGCCGGGCAGGGACGCGGCCGTCCCGGTCCGCCGTCTCGGCGGCCGCTCGCTGTTCTCGTTCGGCGGCGGCCTCTCGTTCGGCCGCTCGCTGTTCTCGTTCGGCGGCGGCCTCTCGTTCGGCGGCGGCCTCCAGGTGCCAGCGGATCTGCTCGTCCTCGCGTCGGCGGCTCTCGATGCGGGCCCGGTCGGCGGCGTCGTTGACGGCGGCGACGGCCCGGCGCAGGTCCGCCTCCACCTCCGACCAGCGCCGCTCGATGCGCCGCTGCTCGTCTTCCAGGGCCTCCCGCCGGGGCCCCTCCCACTCGCGCACCCGGGCGAGGACGGCGGCACGTTCGGCGCCGATCCGGGCCAGGTCGTCGGCGGCGCGACGGCAGGCGACGGCGAACGTGGCAGCGGTGGCGTGGTCGAACGGCAGCGGGGGCGGTGGCATCCAGCTCGGCATGACATGAAACTACCTGGAATGTATCGTCGACCGCCAGGGTGCGCCCGAAACGTGCCGATCGTGCCGCGATCCCGCGTCATCCGGTGCTGTGCCGGGGTTCATGCCTGACGCCGCGCTACGGTTCGCGCATCGCAGGGAGTGACGGACTCCTCTGGACTTCCCCTCGCTTCACCCGGACTCCCTCATGTCGTTCACCTTCCCTGTCTCGGCGCCGATCCTGCGCGGGCCCCGGTCGCGCCTGGCCGCGCTCGTCGTCACGCTCGTGGCGGTCGTGGCGTTGCTCGGCGTGGTCGTCTGGCGCGTCGGACAGGACTCCCCGGGGCCCGAGACGATCGGGCTCCTGGTGGCGACGGCGCTGGCCGCCGTGGGCTCGGTGGCCGTGCTCGTGGCCGTGTCGAGTCGGCTGCGGCGTCTGGTGCGGACGCTCGCCGCGGTGCGCCGCGCCGCGGTGCGCACGCCCGACCCCTCCCAGCGGGTCGCCGCCATGCTCCAGGCCATCCGGGGCGCGCTGGGGGCGACGACCGTCCGCCTGATGCTCGACGATCCCGACCGGCCCGCCGGCGAGGTGACCGCCGGGGTTCCGGCCGGGCATCCGGGGGAGATGTGGAGCGTGGGGGGGGACTCGGCCGGCGAGCGCCACCGTCGGGTCCCGCTCGTGCGCGGGGACCGTCCCATCGGCACCCTCGAGGTCTGGACGCCCTGCTCGACGTTCCGGGAACGGGTGTCGGGCCGTCAGGCCGCCGGGCTGCTGCCGGCCCTGGCCGGGGCCGTCACGGCCGAGTTGGAGATCACCGGGCTCGCCGACCGTCTGGCCCGGGAGACGGCCGACCACGGGCGCAGCCGCCTGCAGGATCCCCTCACGCTGCTGGCCAACCGCTCGGCCTTCATCGCCGAGGTCGACCGGTCGGCTCCGCTCACCCCCATGGCCGTGGCCGTGCTCGACGTCAACCGCTTCGCCGAGATCAACGCCACCCTGGGCCACCAGCTGGGCGATGCCGTGCTGCGCGAGGTCGCCGCCCGGGTCGTCGGGGCCCTCCCCGAGGGCAGCCTGGTGGCCCGGACCGGCGGTGACGAGCTCGGCATGCTCGTGCCCGTCCGCGGGGCCGCCGACGGCGCCACCGTGGCCGAGGCCGCCGACGAGGTGTTCGCCCCCGTCGTCGAGCGCATCCGCCACCTCGTCGACATCGGTGGCGTGTCGGTGCTCGTCGACGCCGCCATCGGGGTGTCGCTGGCGCCGGTCCACGGCCTCGACGCCGCCGCGCTGCTGCGGCGGGCGGAGTCGGCCATGCAGCAGGCCAAGGAGCGGCGCACGACGGCCTACCGCGTCTGGGAGCCCGGCGACGAGGCCCGGGGGGCCCGCAACCTGGAGCTGGCCGGCGACCTGCGCCGCGCCATCGGGGACCGTCAGCTCGAGGTCCACTACCAGCCCAAGACCGACCTGCTGACGGAGGCCGTCGTCGGCGTCGAGGGCCTGGTCCGCTGGCGGCATCCCCGGCATGGCTGGATCGCCCCCGACGAGCTGATCCCCCTGGCCGAGCGGACGGGCCTGGTGGGCGAGCTCACCCGGCTCGTGCTGCACACCGCGCTCGCCGCCGGGGCCCAGTGGAACCGGCAGGGGCTCGGCCTCGGGGTGGCGGTGAACGTCTCGGCCCGCGGTCTGCTCGACCACGCCCTGGTCGACGACGTGTGCGCGGCGCTGCGCGAGACGGGCTTCGATCCCCGCCTGCTCACGCTGGAGATCACCGAGACCGAGCTGACCCCCGACGCGCCCGTCGCCTTCGAGATCCTCGACGGCCTGCGCGGCCTCGGGGTGCGCATCAGCATCGACGACTTCGGCACCGGCTACAGCGCGCTCGGGTACCTGGCTCGGCTGCGGGTCGACGAGATCAAGATCGACAAGTCCTTCGTGACCGACCTCGGGGCCGATCCGGCCAAACGGGCCATCGTGGAGGCCGTCGTGAACGTCGCCGACTCGCTCGGGCTGACGACGGTCGCCGAGGGCGTCGAGGACGAAGCGGTGCTCGACCGTCTCGTGGCCATGGGCTGCACGACCGCGCAGGGCTATCTCGTGTCCAAGCCGCTGCCCGACGCGTCCATGTCGATGTGGCTCTGGGAGCGCCGCCGCCGCCTGGGTGCGCGGCCCGGCGCGGCCTGATCCGGCGGCCGTGGAGCGCTTCGACCCCGACGCCGTCTCGCGCCTCGTCGTGCGGGGCTGGCGGGCCGAGCCGTCCACCGGCTCGGTGGTGGTGGAGTGCGCCCTCGAGGGGGAGGCGCTGGCCGAGGGTCCGCTCGTCTTCTCCGAGACGATCGGCTTCGGACCCCTGGCCGGACCCCTGGCCGGACCCCTGGCCGGACCCCTGGCCGGGGCGCTGGCCGGAACCCTCGATGACGGCGGCCCCCGCGGCCTCGCCCTGCGGCGCCTGCTCGACCACCTGGCCGTCGTCGTCTCCCTCAGCTACTGGAAGGCGGCGGCACCACCCGTCATCGAGCTGCGCTTCGGCGAGTGGACGCCCGAGGACCTCGGCGCCCACGCCGCCATCGTCGCCGGGGGGTTCGGCGAGTACGCCTGGGTGAACGGCCTGGAGCCGGAGCTGCGTCCGCGCTGGGAGCTCGGCCCCGGTGCCGCGGCCGCCGCCGCTGCGGATCTGCCTCCCCTGGTCGGGCTGGGCCTCGACCGGGGGCCGCTCGTGCCGGTGGGCGGTGGCAAGGACTCGTGCGTGACGGTCGAGGCGCTCCGGGCGATGGGATCGTCGCCGACGCTCGTGACGGTCAACCGCTATCCGCCGATCCAGCACGTCATCGACGCGTCAGGCCTGCCCGATGTCGCCCTGACCCGGCGCCTCGATCCGCGGCTCCTGGAGCTGAACGGACGGGGGGCCCGCAACGGCCACGTGCCGGCGACGGCGATGGTGTCGCTGTGCGTGCTCGTCGCCGCCGTGGCAGGGGGCTACGACTCGGTGGTGATGTCGAACGAGCGCAGCGCGTCGGAGGGCAACGTCGAGTACCGGGGCGTGTGGGTGAACCACCAGTGGTCGAAGAGCGCCGAGGCCGAGGCGGTGCTCGCCGGGCTGGTCGCCCGGGTCACCCCGGAGCTCGCCTACGGGTCGCTCCTGCGGCCGCTGTCGGAGCTCACGATCGCCCGCCTGTTCGCTGCCTCCTGCACCCGGTACCTCGATGTGTTCACGAGCTGCAACCGCAACTTCCGGCTCGATCCGGCCCGGCGCAGCGACCGGTGGTGCGGCGAGTGCCCGAAGTGCCAGTTCGTCTACCTCGCTCTGGCCTCGGCGCTGGAGCGATCCGACGTGGAGCGCGTGTTCGGCCTCGACGTGTTCGGGCGTTCCCCCCGGGAGGGCTTCGAGCAGCTCCTCGGGCTGGCCGAGTGGAAGCCCTTCGAGTGCGTCGGCGAGGCCGAGGAGTGCCGGGTGGCCCTCGCCATGGTCGCCCGTTCGCCCTCGTGGACGGACCACGCGACCGTACGCGCGCTGATGGACGCGGTGGAGGCCACCGGGTGGCGCTGGACCGCGGAGGCCGAGGACGCCGTGCTCGCCCCGGTCGGTCTCGACCGGCTGCGGCCCGAGTGGCGGGCGGCGCTGGCCGCCCTCGGGGTGCACGGGTGAACGCGGCCGACGCACTGGCGGACCTGCGCGGCCGACGCGTCGTCGTGTGGGGTGCCGGCGTGGAGGGGCGGGCCGCCGTGGCGGTGCTCGCCCGGTGGGCACCCCCGGCCGATCTGGTGGTCGTGCAGGACGCCCTGCCGGCGGTGGCCGATCTCGACGGGGTGCCGCTGCTCGCCGCGGCCGACGCCGAACGCGCCGGAGTGCTCGACCGGGCCGAGGTCGTGGTCAAGTCGCCCGGGGTCAGCCCCTACCGGGGACGGTTCGCGACATGGCGGGCGGAGCACCCCGATCCGCTCGTCACCGGCGGGACGCGGCTGTGGTTCGCCCATGCTGCGGCGAACGGACTCCTGGCGCGCACGGTCACCGTGACCGGGTCCAAGGGCAAGAGCACGACGAGCAGCCTCATCGCCCGTCTGATCGCTGCGGCGGGGGAGCCGGTCGTGCTCGCCGGCAACGTCGGACGGGCCCCGATCGACCTGCTCGGGGAGGATCTCGCCGCCCCCCGGCCGGGCTGGACCGTCCTCGAGATCTCCTCGTTCCAGGCCAGCGAGGTGCGTCACTCGGCGTCCTTCGGCGTGCTCACCGCCCTGTTCCCCGAGCACCTGGACTGGCATCTCGACGTCGAGCGCTACTACGCCGACAAGTGCAACCTGTTCGCCCATCCGGTGGGGCCCACGACCGTCGCGCTGAACAGCACGAACGCCGATGTGATGGCCCGGGTGCCGTCACTGCGCCAGGCG
>JBIKWW010000313.1:0-4694 GCA_044356125.1 Acidimicrobiia bacterium | reverse complement strand
GATGCCGGGAAAGGGATCACGCCCAGCCGCATCACGTCGTAGCGCGGGGACCCGAAGGCCGCACCCATCTCGATGGCGCAGCAGGCCAGACCCCACTGGTAGCACCAGAGGGAGTACTTGCGGGAGTAGTTCAGCAGCGTGGTGAGCGGCTTGGCCGGGCCCTTCAGCTTGAAGACGCCCTTCTCGACTAGACCCATCGGAGCACTCCCTTGCGCCAGGCGTAGACGAGGCCGAGCAGCAGGATGAGCACGAAGATGCCCATCTCGATCAGACCGAACACCCCGAAGGACTCCAGTCGCAGCGCCCACGGGAAGAGGAACACGGCCTCGACGTCGAACATCACGAACAGCAGGGCGAAGATGTAGTAGCGGACCTGGCTCTGGGACCAGCCCGAGCCCACCGGATCCACGCCCGACTCGTAGGAGAGCAGCTTGTCGGCGTTGGGGTTGCGGGGCCGCACCAGCCGGCTGATCGCCAGAGTGCCCCCGACCAGGAGGAAGGCGGCGGCGCCGAGGAAGGCGACGGTCAGATACGAGCGATGGAAGTCGCTCACCGCCGACGCGGCCACGAGGATCGAGGAGTCGGTGCTGTTCATCGACGGCACGGGCTGGCAGGGTAGCCGAGGCTCCGGACGCGAACCGCACCGGCAGCGGTCGGGTCCATCGGGACGAGCGCGGGGCCGGTCATCGCAGCGTGGCCTGACGGGCGAAGTCGATCAGGCCCTGGGGCAGGACGCCGAGCAGCACCGTGACGAAGGCGGCGATGGCGAGCGCCACGCGCACCGGGCCGGCCACCGTCACGCGCAGGGCGCCCTCGACCGGGTCGTCCATGTACATGCGCACGATGACCCGGAGGTAGAAGAACGCCGCCACCACCGCACTGAGCATGGCGATGACGGCGATGGCGTAGGACTCGGTCGAGACCGCCGCAGCGATGACCCCGAACTTGGCGACGAAGCCCGAGGTGAACGGCACGCCGGCCTGGGCGAGGAGGAACAGCGTGAAGGTGATCGCCAGGACGGGGTTTCGCCGGGAGAGCCCGCGGTAGTCCCCGAGGCTGTGGGCGGCGTCGCCCCGGCCTCCGACGGCGGTGATCACGGCGAAGGTTCCGATCGTGATGAACGCGTAGGCGAGCAGGTAGAAGAGCGCGCCCGGCACACCCTCGGTGTCGCCCCGGTGCCCGGCCGCCTCGAGGCCCAGCATGATGAACCCGGCGTGGCTGATGGACGAGTAGGCCATCATCCGCTTCACGTCGGTCTGCACGACGGCCAGGACCGAGCCGAGCACGATCGTGAGCACGGCGAGCACCCAGACGATCGGGCGCCAGTCGAAGTTGCGGGAGCCCAGGGCGCTGACGAAGACGCGCATCAGGGCGGCGAAGCCGGCCGCCTTGGCGGCGGCACCCATGAAGCCGGTGATCGGCGAGGGAGAGCCCTGGTACACGTCGGGAGTCCACAGGTGGAACGGGACGGCCGCCACCTTGAATCCGAGCCCGACGAGCACCAGCACGAGCCCGCCGCTGAGGAGACGGTTCGAGAAGAGCGTCGTGCCGCCGAGCTCGTTGGCGACCTCGCTGAAGTTCGTGCTGCCCGCCGCGCCGTAGATGAGGGCGATGCCGTAGAGCAGCAGCGCCGAGGAGAGGGCCCCGAGCACGAAGTACTTGAGCGCCGCTTCCTGGGACTCGGCCCGCCGCTGGTTCGAGCCGGCGAGCACGTACAGGGCGATGGAGAGGACCTCGAGGCCGAGGAACAAGACGATGAAGTCGTTGGCCGACGCCATGATGACGCCACCGGCAGCGGCGATGAGCATCAGCACCGGGACCTCGGGCCCGTTGATGACCTCCCGACGCAGGTACGTGCGCACCACGAGCAGCGAGAGCACCACGGCGGCGCAGATCACGATCGTGAGGAACACGGCGAAGCCGTCGACGTTCACCGAGTTGGCGATGGCCCCGAATGCGCCGCGGCGGCGGATCGTGTCCCACTGCGGGTTGAGCCAGTCGATGTTGTCGGTGACCCACGACGGGAGCCAGACCGTCCCGGCGGCGGCGAACGCGGTGCCGATGCCGAGCCAGGTGACGGAGTCGGTGACGCCCTTGCGGCGGCGCAGCAGCGACGCCAGCACGAGGATCACGAAGGCTCCGGCGGTCAGGACGGCGACGGGCGCGACGGCCCACCAGTCCACCGACGGCATCACGATCGAGTCGTCCACCTGTGCCAGCACCCCCAGGAGCGGACCCATCAGTGGTCCTCCCCGCTCTCGCCGGACGCGCCGGCCTTCTTCGCTGTGCCCGTCCCGTGGCCGGCGTCGGCCGCCGGGGCCGGGATCTCGGCCACCTTCCCGGTCCGTTCCTCCACGTGCTCGAGCAGCGCCTTGACCGACGGCTCGATGCGGTCGAGCGCCGGCTTCGGGTAGATGCCGAGGAACACGATCAGCGCCAGCAGCGGCAGGATCACCAGCCGCTCACGCACGTTCAGGTCGGCGATCGTGGCGTTGTCGTCGGAGGGGGAATCGGGCGAACCGTGGAAGACCCGCTGGTAGGCCCAGAGGAGGTACAGGGCGGCCAGGATCACGCCGGTGGCGGCCACGACGGCGTACCAGCGGTTCGACACGAAGGTGCCCGCCAGGATGAGGAACTCGCCGACGAAGCCGTTGAGGCCGGGGACACCGATCGAGGAGAACATCACGATCGTGAACACGCCCGCCAGGACCGGTGCCGCTCCCTGCAGGCCCTTCAGGGCGGCGATCTCACGGGTGTGGCGACGCTCGTAGATCCAGCCGATCAGGAGGAACAGGGCGGGCGTCGAGATGCCGTGGTTGATGCCCTGGAGCACCCCACCCGACACGGAGGCCTGGGTGAAGGCGAAGGTGCCGAGGACGATGAAGCCGAGGTGGGCCACCGACGAGTAGGCGACGAGGCGCTTGAGGTCCTTCTGCACGACGGCGGTGAGGGCGCCGTAGATGATGCCGACGACACCGAGCACGAGGAAGGTCGGGGCGAACCAGCGCGCCGCCTCGGGGAACAGGTACACGCCGAAGCGCAGCAGACCGTAGGTGCCCATCTTGAGGAGCACGCCGGCCAGGATCACCGAGCCCGAGGTCGGAGCATCGGTGTGGGCGTCGGGCAGCCAGGTGTGGAACGGCACCACCGGCACCTTGATGGCGAAGGCCAGCGCGAAGGCGGCAAACAGCCAGCGGCCCGTGTTGGTCGCCAGGCCGTCCCACTGGGCGAGGACGTTGACGTCGAACGTGAGGGTGCCGGTCGCCTGACGGTGCAGGAACACCAGGGTCAACGAGGCCACCAGCAGCAGCGCCGAGCCGAACATGGTGTAGAGGAAGAACTTCATCGCCGACCGCTTGCGGTCGCCGTGGCCCCAGCCGCCGATGAGGAAGTACATCGGCACGAGGACGATCTCGAAGAACAGGAAGAACAGGAAGAGGTCGAGGGCGACGAACACGCCCATGACCCCGGCCTCGAGCAGCAGGATCCAGGCCGTGTACGACTTGATGTCGTGGGACTCCCGCGGCCCGACCAGCGCGATGGGGAACAGGAGGCCGGTGAGGGCCACGAACAGGATCGAGAGGCCGTCGACGCCGACGTTCCAGCTGATGCCGAACGCCGAGATCCACTCGCGCTGGCTCACGTACTGGTAGCCGGCCTCACCGCTGCGGAAGTTGGCCAGCACGGCGATGGCCAGAGCGCCTGTGGCCAGGGTGGCGGCGAAGCCGATGGGGGTGACGATCTCCGGACGGGTGCGGGGCAGCAGGGCGACCACGAGCGCGGCCACCGCCGGCACGACGATGAGGAGCGCCAGCATGGGCAGCCCGCGGCTGGGATCGGAGGCGCCGGTGGAGGCGGCGCCCAGGATCTCGACGCCGGCGGCGGTGATGGTCGAGAGCATGGTCACACCCCCGCCTGGACGATCGCCCATGCCAGCAGGACCACGACGGCGATGGCGAAGACGGCGGCGTACTGGCGGACGTAGCCGGTCTGCACTTTTCGCACCTGGTTCCCGATGGCCGTGACGAGCCGGCCGGAGCCCTGCACGGCACCGCCGTCGATGACCTTGGCGTCGATCGTGCCGGCGGCGAGATCGGCGATCTGTCGGCCCGGCTTCTCGACGAGGTTCGAGTAGAGCTGGTCGACCCGGAAGCCCTGCCGGAACAGGGGCACCTCCAGGGAGCGGTTCGCTTCCAGGCTTCGGCCGAGCCAGAACTGGCGGGCGAGAGCGATGCCCGCCACCCCGGCCAGCGTGGCCACCACCGCGAGGGCCACCTTGGTGCTGCCCGACGACACGAACTTGTGCTCGCCGACAGCCGGGGCCAGCCAGTGCGCCAGACGCTCAAGGGACTTCGAGAACGGCAGGTTCATCGCCCCACCCACGAGTGACAGCACGGCGAGCACCCCGAGTGGAGCCACCATGACCCACGGCGACTCGTGCGGCGTGACCGGATGGTCCCCGTCACGGAAGCGCTCCCGGCCGAAGAACACCAGGAAGACCTGGCGGCTCATGTAGTAGGCGGTCAGCAACGCCGTGGCCAGGGCGACGGCCCAGAGCGCCTTGTTCTGCTCCCAGGCCGCCAGGAGGATCTCGTCCTTGGACCAGAAGCCGGAGAAGGGCGGGATGCCGCAGATGGCCAGCCAGCCGAAGAGGTACGTGCCGAAGGTCAACGGCATCCACTTCCGCAGGGCAC
>JBIKWW010000312.1:0-4704 GCA_044356125.1 Acidimicrobiia bacterium | reverse complement strand
CGACGCAGCGGTAGTGGAAGAAGTCCTCGATCTCGGGCATGTGGGCGGCCAGGAAGCGGCGGTCGGTGGCGATCGAGTTGCCGCACAGGGGAACGCTGCGGGGCTCGCGCACCTGCTCCCGCAGGAACGCGAGCGTGCGGCTCAGGGCCTCCTCGTGCGTCACGGTCGAAGCCCGGATGGCCTCCAGCAGGCCCGACCGGGTGTGCATGGCGACGACCACGTCGTCCATCTCCGCCAGGGCCGACTCGGGCTGGTTGATCACCAGGTCGGGCCCCTCGGCGATCACGTTGAGGTCGTCGTCGGTGATGATCGTGGCGATCTCCACGATGACGCAGCGGCCCGGGTCCAGGCCGGTCATCTCCAGATCCATCCAGGCGAGCACGGGGGCGACTCTAGAGCCGTAGCCTGCCGTCGTGCCCCTTCATGGAGAGCCGGCGACGCCGGGCGATGTCATCAGTGTGCATATCGTCGCCGTGTCCGAGGCGATGCTTCCGACCCGGGCCCACGCCGCCGACGCGGGCTGGGACCTGCGGGCCGCCGACGCCCACGATCTGGCTCCCGGGGGCGGCCGGGCACTGGTGGGAACGGGGATCCGCATCGCGCTCCCGGAGGGCACCTGCGGGCTCGTGATCCCGAGATCGGGCCTGGCCGCCCGTCATGGGGTGACCGTCCTGAACGCACCGGGGCTGATCGACGCCGGGTACCGCGGGGAGATCCTCGTCCCGCTCGTCAACACCGATCCGGCGGCGGCGTACCGCGTCGAGGTCGGTGACCGCATCGCCCAGCTCGTGGTCATGCCCGTCCCGGCGGTGCGGTGGGTGGACGTTCCGGCACCCGGGGATCTGCCCGATGGGGACGGCCGGGGGGCAGGCGGTCACGGCTCTTCAGGCCGCTGACGGCGTTCTCCGGGCTGCCGTGGGTGGTGGACGGCCGGTACCCGTTGACACTCCCCTTCCGCTGGGCGAACCTACAGGCGAGCCTGCCAACGAACGGAGCACCACCATGGCCGACCTCGCCTCCCTGCTCGACACCAAGCCCCACACCTCGCCCAGCTACGGCCCACCGGCCGAATGGGCCAAGCGGGCCGTCGCCTACCTGATCGATGCCGCCCCGCTGCTGGTCCTGTACCTCGGTGGGTTCATCCTGGCCGCCATCTTCGGAGCCATCGCCGACGCCCTCGGCTTCCTCGTGCTGCTCGCCGTCTACGTGACGGCGATCGCCTACGGGATCATCAACCTGATCATCGCCCAGGGCCGCTCCGGCCAGACCTTCGGCAAGAAGCAGCAGGGACTGCGCCTGGTCAGCCAGGCGACCAACCTCCCGCTGGGGCCGGGGATGGTGCTGGTCCGCTACCTGGTGGCCGGTGTGCTGAGCAGCTTCACCTGCGGCATCTACGGCCTGCTCGACCTGCTGTGGCCGCTGTGGGATGCCGACAAGGCCCGCCTCACCGACAAGATCCTGAAGAACAAGGTCGTCGTCGTCTGACCGGGCCCGGACCGGCCGTCAGGCGGGCAGCCAGATGCAGGTGCCGTCGCGGTCGTCGCTGATGGCGGCGGCCGAGCCGAGTCGGTGCGCACGGGCGACGACGGCGCAGGCGGCGGCGTCGAGGGCGTCGTGGGACCACAGCTCCAGGTGGGGGGCGAGCAGCCCGGCCGAGCGCAGCGCGGCGGCCCGGGCGGCGAGACCGGCGGGTGTGGTCTTGCGGGGAGGGCGTGCGCCCGTGAGGGTCACGAACACGGCGTAGGGGTAGGTCTCGAGCGGCACCAGGCCGTGGTCGGCGACCCGTCGGTGGAGCCCGACGGCGACGCCCATCCAGGGCGCCATCTCGTGGCCCTCCAGCGGTGTCACCCACGGGACCCAGAGCCCCCGGCGGCGTCCGAGCTCGATCTCGCAGCCCCGCGCCGGGCGGAACTTGCGCGAGAGGGAGGCGTCGTCGACGTGGGCCCCGGCGCTCGGCCCGGCCGGTCCGTCGATGCCCACGGGGCAGGCGGGCGGCAGCGTGCCGAGGAGGGCGTCGACGGCGGCGGTGTCGGCGGGGTCGATCACGGCGGACCCGCCCACCGAGCCGTCGTCGGCGACGACGACGACGTGGAGGCGGTCGGCGCCCACGTCGATGCCGACGGCGGCCGCCGCGGCTCCCGCGGGAGGACGTTCCGCCCGGGCTCCGCACGGAACACGGGGCGGAACGCGGGGCGGGTCACCGGGCTGGGATCGGAGCACGGTCGCGACGCTACGTTCGCCCGATGGCACGACTTTCGACCCTGAGCAGGAGCATCGCCGGCAAGACCGCCATCGTCACCGGGGCGGCGAGCGGGATGGGCCGGGCGACGGCGCATCTCTTCGCCGACGAGGGCGCCAAGGTGGCCGTCGTGGACCGGACCGCAGCAGGTGTCGACCGCGTGGTCGAGGAGATCCGTGGGGCGGGGGGCACGGCGCTCGGGGTCGTGCTCGACATCTCCGACACCGCCGCCATCGTCCCCGCCGTCAACCGCATCGCCCAGGAGCTGGGTCTCGTCGACATCCTCGTCAACAACGCCGGGGTGAGCCTCCCGACGGCGATCGACGGCGACCACTTCCAGGAGTCCTGGCAGGTGACCTTCGCCGTGAACCTGACGGCCCAGGCCGAGATGATCCGGGCCTGCCTGGCCATGCTGCAGCGTGACCGGGCCGGGCGGATCGTCAACATCGCCTCCACCGAGGGCCTCGGGGCCACCCGGGCGATGGCCCCGTACACGGCCTCCAAGCACGGCGTCATCGGGCTGACGCGGTCGTTGGCCGTGGAGCTCGCCCGTCGGGGCGTCACCGTGAACTGCATCTGCCCGGGCCCCATCCGCACGGGCATGACGGCGGCCATCCCCGACGAGCACAAGGAGCTCTTCGCCAAGCGCCGCACGCCGATCGGGCGCTACGCCGATCCCGAGGAGGTCGCCCAGATGACGCTCTCCCTCGTGCTGCCGGCGGCCTCCTACGTGGTCGGTGCCGTGCTGCCCGTCGACGGCGGGCTCACCGTGCAGAACACCTGAGGCGGGTGCCGGGTGGGGCGGCCTGTGCCAGCATGCCGTCGTGCCCGAGATGCCCGAGGTGGAGTCCCTCGCCCGGTGGCTCACCGAGCGGACCGCCGGTCTGCTGATCGAGCGGGTCGACGTGCTGGCCATCAGCGCGCTGAAGACCTTCGATCCTCCCGTCGACGCCCTCCGCGGCACCGAGGTCCTCGGCTGGACCCGCCGGGGCAAGTTCCTCATCGGGCACTGCGGGGAGCTGTACCTGTGCATCCATCTGGCCCGCGCCGGTTGGATCCGCTGGAGCGACCAGCAGAAGGCCGACGCCCGGGCGCGCCTGGGCAAGGGGCCCCAGGCCCTGCGGGTGGTGTTCTCCGACGGGTCGGGTTTCCTGGCCACGGAGCAGGGTCACGAGAAGCGTCTGTCCGTGCACGTGGTGCGTGATCCCTCCGAGGTCGAGCAGATCCGCACCCTGGGGGTCGATGCGCTGTCGGAGGCCTTCACCGTCGAACGGCTGGGGGCCGTGCTCACCGACGCCGGTCGCTCCCAGGTGAAGGGGGTGCTCACGGACCAGGCGGTGATCGCCGGGATCGGGAACGCCTACTCCGACGAGGCGCTCCACCAGGCCGGTCTGAGCCCGTTCGCCCCGGCCGCCGGTGTCGCCGCCGACCCTCGTGCGCTCGCTGCGCTCCACGGCTCGATCGTCAGCGCGCTGAGCGACGCGCTCGAACGCTCGGCCGGCAAGCCGGCGTCCGAGCTGAAGGACAGCAAGCGCACCGGTCTGCGGGTGCACGGCCGAACCGGTCTCCCGTGCCCCGTGTGCGGTGACACCGTGCGCGAGGTCGCCTTCGCCACGAAGAGCCTGCAGTACTGCCCCACGTGCCAGACGGGCGGCAAGCCGCTGGCCGACCGCCGGATGTCACGCCTGCTCAAGTAGGGCCCGCCGGGAGGGTGACGGCGCCCGTACACTCCCGCCATGCGGCGGCTCACCGGGCTCGATGCGTCCTTCCTGTACCTGGAGACGCCCAACAACCACATGCACGTGGGGGCGGTGTACGTGCTCGACCCCGAGGGCGATCCCGAGGCGGCGAGCCTGGCCGCCTTCCGGCGGATCATCGGGGAGCGGCTCCACCTCCTGCCGCCCTTCCGGTGGCGGCTGGTCGACGTGCCCTTCGGCATCCACCACCCCGTGTGGGTCGACGATCCCGACTTCGACCTCGAGTACCACGTGCGGGCGGCGTCGATCCCGGCCCCGGGCGGCCCGCAGGAGCTGGCCGCCTACGCCGCCCAGTTCATGTCGCGTCCGCTCGACCGCAAGCGTCCGCTGTGGGAGCTCGAGGTCGTCGACGGGCTCGCCGGCGGGCTCCGGGCGTTCGTGTCCAAGACCCACCACGCCGCCATCGACGGCGCCAGCGGGGCCGAGCTGACCGCCCAGCTCCTCGACCTGACCCGCGAACCCCGTCAGGTGGACCCGCCGGCCGAGGCGTTCCGGGGTGAGCGGATCCCCAGCGAGCTCGAGATGCTCGCCTACGGCCTGCGCTCGGCCGCGGCCCAGCCCGGGGAGCTGCTGCGCATGGTCGGGCGAACGCCGGCGGTGCTGCGGACGCTCCAGCAGCGCACCGCCGACGGCACGTCGGGCAAGCTCCCGTTCCAGTCGCCGCGCACGTCGATCAACGGGCCGATCACCCCGCACCGGGCCATGGCC
>JBIKWW010000027.1:0-15935 GCA_044356125.1 Acidimicrobiia bacterium | reverse complement strand
CAACCCGTCCGATCTCGGGCTGCTGCTGGCCGGAGCGGATCTCCGCGCCGCCGCCACCACCGGCCATCCCGAGCGGCCCGTCGTCACCGCCCCGATCCCCCCGGCCGCCCTGGCCGCCCTCGCCCTGCGCACCGGCCAGTCGCTGCCCGTCGGCAACGAGGGCGGTGGCACCGTCGTGGCCGCCGGGTCCGATCCGGCCGCCCGGGCGCTGCTCGGACGCGTCGTCGGCACCCTGGGCGGCTCGATGTACGCCCAGTACCGGTGCGTCCCGGCCTCGATGTGCCTCCCCCTGCCCGAGGGCGTCACGGCCGAGCAGGCGGCCTCGTGCTTCGTCAACCCCCTCACCGCGCTGGGCATGGTCGAGACCATGCGCCTCGAGGGTCACCGGGCCCTCGTGCACACCGCTGCCGCGTCCAACCTCGGTCAGATGCTCAACCGCATCTGCCGCTCCGACGGCGTGCCCCTCGTCAACATCGTGCGCCGCCCCGAGCACGCCGAGCTGCTGCGCTCCCAGGGCGCCCTGCACGTCTGCGACTCCAGCTCGCCGACCTTCACCGACGACCTCACCTCCGCCCTCGTCGCCACCGGCGCCACGATCGCCTTCGACGCCGTCGGCGGCGGTCCCCTCGCCGGCCAGATCCTGGCCGCCATGGAGGCCGCCCTCATGGCCACGGCGTCGAGCTTCAATCGTTACGGAACGACCACCCACAAGCAGGTGTACGTCTACGGCGGGCTCGACCGGGGGCCGACGACCTTCAGCCGCAGCTTCGGGATGGCCTGGGGGATCGGCGGCTGGCTGCTCATGCCGTTCCTGCAGCGGGTGGGCCAGCAGGCGGCCGACGCCCTGCGCCGCCGGGTCGCCGAGGAGATCACCACCACCTTCGCCAGCCACTACACCGAACGGGTGACCCTGGCCGGGGCGCTCGACCTGGAGACGATGCGGCGCTACGCCCGCATGCGCACCGGGGAGAAGGTGCTGATCACTCCGAACGGGTGATCAGCACCCGCTGATCGGACCTTCTGGTGCGCGAGGGGGGACTTGAACCCCCACGTCCTTTCGAACACATGGACCTGAACCATGCGCGTCTGCCATTCCGCCACTCGCGCGAGGGCTCGGAGACCTTAGCGCACCGCCGTGCCCGGTCGGCCCGCCGGTAACCTGCGCCGAATGGGCCTGCAGCGCGTCGAGCGCCGCCTCGAGCGGATGATCGAGGGCGCCTTCGCCCGGGCGTTCCGCGGGCAGGTGCGGCCCGTGGAGATCGGCCGCCGACTGGTGCGCACGATGGACCTCGACGTCGACCTCGGGGTGCGGGGCGAGCGGGTCGCCCCCAACGCCTTCGAGGTGCTGCTGGCCGACGAGGACCTGCGCCGCCTCGGCACCCTGGCCGACGCCCTCCCGGGGGAGCTCGCCGCCGCCCTCGAGGACCATGCCGCCGAGGAGCGCTACCACCTGAAGGGGCGTGTCGAGGTCGTGCTGCGCGGGTCGGACCGCCGCTCGGGCAGCATCGACGTGCGGGCGGCCATCCGCCCGGGGACCCGGCCCCGCCTGCCCGCCGCCTGGATCGTGCAGGCCGACGGCTCGCGCATCGCCCTGCAGGCCGACGACCCCGTCACCATCGGTCGGCTGCCGGAGTGCGACATCGTCACGGCCGATCCCAACGTGAGCCGCCGCCACGCCGAGATCCGCCTCGTGGACGGCGTGATCCGGGTCGTGGACCTCGGCTCGCTCAACGGGACCCAGGTCAACGGGCGCGGTGTGCCCGCCGGTGACGCCGGGGGCGTGGCCGGCCCCGGGGACCGCGTCACGGTCGGGGCCGTGACCCTGCGGATCGAGGCGGCCGAGCGCTGATGCCCACCGCCGTCCTCACCATCTTGAAGCTCTGCCTGCTGGCGGTCATCTACCTGTTCCTGCTGCGCGTGGTCCGTGCCGTGTGGATGGAGCTGCGCGCCAGCGGGACCGGACCCGACGGCCCTGAGCCCGCCCGCGAGCGCGCCGCCTCCCGGGGCCGCGCCACCCCCCGGGGCCGCGCCGCGCCCGGGGCCCCCGGCGCCGGTTCGGGCGACGCACCGGGTGGTTCCCCCGGGCGTCGGCGGGGAGGGGCCCGGGCGGCCGCCGTCGAGCTGCGGGTCGTCGAGCCTCCCGACCGGCGGGGCACGGTCCACCCCCTCACCGGCGAGGTCACCATCGGTCGGGCCCCCGGCTGCGGCGTGCGCGTGGAGGACACCTTCGCCTCCCAGCTCCACGCCCGGGTCTTCACCCGCGAGGGTCGCTGGTACGTGGAGGACCTCGGCTCCACCAACGGCACGTGGCTCAACCGCAAGCGCGTCCACGGGCCGCTGCCGATGAGCAACGGCGACCGCATCGCCGTCGGCGACACCGTGCTGGAGTTCCGGCGGTGACCGGACCCCCGGCCCCCAGCGGGCTCCTCCTGCACGCCGCCGCCGCCACCCACACGGGGCTGGTCCGCACGACCAACCAGGACCGCATCGCCGTCGTCGAGGGGCGGCTCTTCGCCGTCGCCGACGGCATGGGCGGCCACCGCGCCGGTGAGGTCGCCGCCGAGCTGACGGTCGAGCGTCTCGGAGCCGATGCCCGCGACGCCGGGGTCCTCGACGCCCGCTGGCTCGGGGCGGCCGTCCAGACGGCCAACGGGATCGTCCACGGGCGGTCGCTGTCCGACGGTGCCCTGGCCGGGATGGGGACGACGGTCACCGCCCTGGTGCGGACCGAGCACGGCCAGCACCCCAGCGTGGCGATCGCCAACGTGGGGGACTCCCGCACGTACCGCCTGCGGACGGGCGAGTTGGAGCTGCTCACCGAGGACCACAACGTGGTGGCCGAGCTCGTCCGGGAGGGGGCGATCACCGAGGAACAGGCCCGGACGCACCCGCGTCGCTCGGTCATGACCCGGGCGCTGGGCGTCGAGCCGGTCGTGGCGGTCGACGTGATCGAGGTCGACGTGATCGCCGGGGACCGGTTCCTGCTGTGCAGCGACGGCCTGCACGGGTTCGTCGCCGAAGGGCGCATCGCCGCCGCGCTGCGACGCCTGGCCGATCCGGCGGAAGCGGCCGACGAGCTCGTCGGGCTGGCCCTGGCCGTCGGGGCCCCGGACAACGTGAGCGTCGTGGTCGTCGACGTGCTCGCCGACGGTGACGCCGCCCGGCGGGCCTCGGCCGGGGTGCGCCCCACCGCGCTCGCTCCAGGGCCCCGGCCCGACCCCCACGGCGACGCCGGGTCCGGGTTCGGGGGTCCGGGTTCGTCGGGTTCGTCGGGTTCGTTGGGTTCGTTGGGTTCGTCGGGCTCGTCGGCCGGCGCCGGAGTCCCTCTCGGCGTCCCTGCCGGCGTCCCTGTCGGAGCCCGCTCGGCCCCGGCGCTGACCGCACGGGTGGCGGTGTTCGTCGCGCTGCTCGGCGTGATCGTCGCCGTGGCGGTGTGGGCCGTGCGCCTCGGCTCGTCGGGTTCCTCGTCGGGGCCCGCCACGTCCGTCACCGGGACGCAGGTGTCGACGACGCTCGACCCCTTCCTCGACGTGGCCACGGTCGCCCCGCCGGCCCTGCCCGGCACCGCGGCCACGGTCGCCCCGCCGGCCCTGCCCGGCACCGCGGCCACGGTCGCCCCGCCGGCCCTGCCCGGCACCGCGGCCACGGTCGCCCCGCCGGGCACGCCGGGCACGATGCCCCCCATGACCACGACCGGGCCGGGCGGATCGGGGTGAGCCCCCGACGCCTCCGGTCGCGTCGGGCCCGGACCGAGGCTGGCGCCGCCGGCACCGTCGGCGCCGCTGCGCCGCCGCCAGGTCCGTCCCCGGCAGGTCCGTCCCCGGCAGGTCCGTCCCCGTCAGGTCCGCCGCCGCTGCTGCGCCGTCGTCGCACCGAGAGCGGGCTGCTGCTGCTCGCCGGGCTGGCCATCGCCGGCGCCTACGCCCTCGTCAGCCTCGGGCGGACCGCCGACCTCCCGACCAACCTGCAGCCCTTCCTGCTCGTCATCGCCGGGCTGCTCGCCCTCGCCCACCTGGCCACCCGCTGGCTCGCCCGCGACGCGGACGCCACCCTGCTGCCCGTCGCCGGGATCCTCAACGGCATCGGGTACGTGTTCATCGTCCGGCTCAACCCGACCCTCGCCAACCGGCAGGCGGCCTGGACGGCGGTGGGCATCGTCGCCTTCGTCGCCACCCTGCTCGTCGTGCGCGACGTGCGCATCCTCGACCGCAGCCGCTACCTCACCGCCATCGCCGGGCTCCTGCTGCTCCTGCTGCCTCTCGCTCCCGGCGTCGGCATCTCGATCAACGGGGCCCGCATCTGGGTCCGGCTGGGCCCGATCACGTTCCAGCCCGGGGAGCTGGCCAAGGTCACGCTCGCCATCTTCTTCGCCTCCTACCTCGTGCAGAACCGTGAGCTGCTGGCCGGTGTGCGCCGCTCCGTCTTCGGGCTCAACATCCCGGAGTGGCGCTACCTCGCCCCCATCACGGCCATGTGGAGCCTGTCGCTCGTCGTGATGATCGCCCAGCGGGACCTGGGCTCGTCGCTGCTGTTCTTCACCTTGTTCGTGACCATGCTGTGGCTCGCCACCGGACGACCGGCCTACCTGGTGATCGGCGCCCTGCTGTTCTGCGGCGGGGCCTACGTGTCGTGGACGACCTTCAGCCACGTGCAGAACCGGGTGTCGTCGTGGCTCGATCCCTGGCCGCGCGCCGCCACCGGGTCGTTCCAGATCGTGCAGAGCGTCTACGCCTTCGGCTCCGGTGGCGTGGCCGGAACCGGCCTGGCCCTGGGCAGTCCCACCCGCATCCCCTACGCCTACTCCGACTTCATCTTCGCCGCCATCGGCGAGGAGCTCGGCCTGGCCGGATCGGTGGCCGTCCTGTCGGCGTTCCTCCTGCTCGTCGGGAGCGGTCTGCGCATCGCCCTGCGGGCCACCCGGCCCTTCGACAAGATGCTCGCCGCCGGCCTCACCACGATCATCGGCGCGCAGACGTTCATCATCGTCGGCGGGGTGACGCGCCTCGTGCCCCTCACCGGCGTGACGCTGCCGTTCGTCAGCTACGGCGGCTCGTCGCTCGTCGTGAACTACGTGATCATCGCCGTGCTGCTGCGGATCTCCCACACGACCCACGCCCGGGAGCGCTTCGAGGCGGCCGGGGCGGACCGTCGGGGAGCGGCCTGACGTGGACCATCGCATCCGCCGTCTGGGGCTCGGTCTGCTCATCTTGTTCGTGGCGCTCTTCGCCCAGCTGACGTGGCTCCAGGCCATCGACGCCGGCAACCTGGCCAACCACCCCGGCAACACCCGCAACGCCGTGCGCGACTTCGGACGGCTGCGCGGCTCCATCCTCACCGCCGACGGGCGCGTGATCGCCGAGTCCGTCGAGAACCCCGACCGCGCCTCGAAGTTCGACTACCTCCGGCGCTACCCGGGCGGCCAGCTCTACGGCCACCTCACCGGGTTCTTCTCCTTCACCTACGGCAGCACCGGGCTCGAGCGGCGCTACAACCCCGTCCTCGCCGGGCGCGAGGGCGCGCTGGTGCTCAGCCGGGACAAGCTCGAGGAGCTGCTGACGGACCGGGTGGTGGTGTCGGACCTGCGCCTCACCGTCGTCGACACCGTCCAGCGCGAAGCGGCCCGGGCCCTCGGGAAGCGGCGGGGCTCGGTCGTCGCCCTCGACCCCCGGACGGGCGCCGTGCTCGCCATGGTCAGCTACCCCGGCTACGACCCCTCGCCGCTGTCGGCCGTCGACCAGAAGGCCGTCCAGGCCGCCTACCGCGAGCTCGACGCGGCCCCTGACAAGCCGCTCCTGGCGCGCTCCTACCGCGAGGTGTTCCCGCCCGGTTCGACGTTCAAGGCCGTCACGGCCTCGGCCGGGATCGAGACCGGCACGGCGACGGTCGAGACCGCCTACCCCGAGCTGCGCGAGCTGCCCCTGCCGCTCACCAACCGGCCACTGCGGAACTTCGGCGGCTCGCTGTGCGGCGGCACGCTGTTCGACGCCTTCGTCCGATCCTGCAACACCTCCTTCGCCCAGCTCGGCCTCGACCTCGGCCCCGAGCAGCTCCACGACGTCGCCAGTCGCTTCGGCTTCAACGACCGGCCCCCGCTCGACATCGACCCCCGTCCCGCCGCCTCGTTCTTCCCGGCGGTGACCTTCTTCGACCGCAACACGCCCGCCCTCGCCCAGGCCGCCATCGGGCAGGGCGACGTGCGCGCCACGCCGCTCGAGATGGCCCTCATCGCCGGCGCCATCGCCAACGGTGGCCAGGCCATGCGCCCCTACCTCGTCGACGAGGTCCGGGATCGCAACGGCGCCATCGTGCGGACCGTCGACCGGGGGGTGTGGCGCCGGGCCGTCGATCCGGCGACGGCGGCCGACCTCACCAGGATGATGATCGACGTCGTTCGGCGCGGCACCGGGGGCCGGGCCTCGGTCGCCGGCGTCCAGGTGGCGGCCAAGACCGGCACCGCCCAGACGACGGCGACGGCCGCCGCCGCCGGTTCCGACCAGGTCCTGCGGGCCCACGCCTGGACGATCGCGTTCGCCCCGGCGGAGGCCCCCACCGTGGCCGTGGCCGTCATCGTCGAGAACCAGCCCGAGGTGCGGGAGGCCACCGGTGGCCGCATCGCCGCCCCCGTCGCCGGACGGGTGATCCGGGCGGCCCTGACGGCCCAGGCCCGGAACCTGGCGCCGTGACCCCGGAGCCGCGACCCCGGACGACGCCCGCCGACTTGTAGCGTGGCCCCCGCCATGGATGTCCAGGGTCACCTCGTCAACGATCGCTTCCTGCTGGACGCGCCCATCGGTGAGGCCGTCGTCAGCGACTCGTTCCGGGCCTACGACCAGGCCCTCGACCGGCCCGTCGTGTTCCATGCCCTGCGCCCCGAGCTGACCGCCGACAAGGCGTTCCTCGACCGCTTCCGGGAGCAGATCTCGGCCGCCTCGAGCCTGTCGCACCCGAACCTCACGGCCATCTACGACTGGGGCCGCGACCGCGTCGGGCTGCCCGGGCTGACCGGGCCCACCTACTACGTGGTGACCGAACTGGTGGCGGGCCGGTCCGTGGCCTCCTTCGTGGCTGCCAACGGACCCCTCGGGATCGACCGGGCCATCCATGTGGCGCTCGGTGTGAGCTCGGGCCTGGCCCACGCCCACCGCCACGGGCGGGTCCACGCCACCCTCACGCCCTCGGTCGTGCAGGTCACCTCGACGGGGCTGGTGAAGGTCGGGGAGTGCTCGATGTCGCTGGCGCTCGACACCTCCTACGAGGTTCCCGAGCACCGGCCTTCGCTCGAGCGCTGGCGGGCCCCCGAGCAGTCCGGCGGCGGACCGGTGGGCGAGCCGACCGACGTGTACCAGATCGGCCTGCTCCTCTACGTGATGGCGACGGGTCGGGCCCCCTACGACGGGGCCACCTCCTCCGAGGTCCGGCGCAGCCACCAGGGCGCCGTGCCCACGGCCCCGAGCAGGCTGAACCCCGCCATCCCCCGGGCGTTCGAGGTGATCATCGGGCGTTCCCTGGCCAAGCGCCCCGAGGATCGATTCGCCTCCGTGCACGATCTCCGGGCCGCCCTGGTGAGCTTCCGGGAGTCCCAGCTCGCGCCCGCCCGTTCGGCCGCCCCGGCCCGGCCCGACTGGGGTCCCGAGCCCGAGCGGGCGCCCGAGGCCGCCGCACCGGCACCTGCGGTGGCGCCGGACCCGGTGGGTCCTGCGGTTGCGCCGGACCCGGTGGGTCCTGCGGTTGCGCCGGACCCGGTGGGTCCTGCGGTTGCGCCGGACCCGGTGGCTCCGCCATCCCCGCCCGTCGCAGCGGGCGAGCCCACGGTGGTCATGGCCCGGCGCCCGCCGACGTTCGCCCCCGACGCAGCCGATCCCCGAGCCGGAGGAGGCGCCCACGCCGACGATCCCCTCCACCCCGCCGACCACGAGTACGACGTCGACCACGAGTACGACGCCGACCACGAGGACCACGGGTTCCACGAGCCCCACGGGCCCCATGACGGGCACGATGGGCACGGGGACCCGTTCGAGACGGTCCCCGGGGACCGTCGCCGCTTCGGCCGTGACCGTGACCGCGACGCGTCCATCGACGCCACCCTGGCCGACCTCGACGGCTCCCGAACGGCCCCCCGGGGCCGGGACCGGAGCCGGGGCGGGCGGCAGGGCGGGCGGCAGGGCGGGAGGCAGGGAGGCTCCGGCCGCAAGCCACCCGGTCTGGTGATCCCGGCGGCCATCTTCGCCGTCCTGCTCGGCCTGGCCGGGTTCCTGCTGTGGTCGCTGAACGATCTCCTCCAGGCCGGTCGCGGCGGGGGCGAGCAGGTGACCGTGCCCAACGTCGTCAGCCTCACCACCCTGGACGCCCGGGCCGCCCTCGAACGCGTGGGCTTCTCCGTGCAGGAGGAACAGCTCGCCAGCGACGACGTCGAGCCCGACCGGGTCATCGACCAGAGCCCGCCGGCCAACAGTGGCGCCCGCAAGGGGTCGATCGTCACGATCCGCATCAGCACGGGCAGCGGCAAGGGGAGGGTCCCCGACGTCGTGGGCCAGACGGCCATCACCGCCCGGGCGCTGTTGCTGCAGGAGTCCTTCCAGGTCGAGATCGTCACCGAGGAGTCCGACGCCGTCGCCGCCGACACCGTCATCGCCCAGGACCCGGCGCCGGGAACGGCGGCTGATCCGGGCGCCAAGGTCACCCTGCGGGTGGCCGCATCGAGCGGCAAGCTCGCCGTCCCCGACGTCGCCGGGAAGACCCCGGACGAGGCCAACCAGACCCTGGCCACCACCGGCTTCCGCACGAGCGTGCAGAGCGAGGGATCGGCGACGGTGGCCAAGGGGGTCGTCGTGCGGACCGATCCCGCGGCCGGTGCCCTGGTCGCGAAGGGCGGTGCGGTGGTGATCTACGTGTCGGCCGGGACCGACGTGGCGGTTCCCTCGGTGATCGCCTCGACGGAGGCCGATGCCGTGGCCCGCCTCGTGCAGCTCGGCTTCGCCGTCGACCGCCGGACCCGCATCGTCACGACCGCCACCGACATCGGCGTCGTGCTGGAGCAGACGCCGAAGGGCGGGACCAACGTCGTCGCCGGATCCACGGTGAGCATCGTGGTCGGGATCGTCGACCCGGCCCTGCTGGTGACGACGACGACCGCCGCCCCGACCACCACCGTCGCTCCGTCCGCCACCGGGGTGGCCACACCGGCCGCCCCGACGGCCCCACCCGCCACCGTGGCCCCGACCCCGGCTCCCACCCCAGCTCCCAACCCGGCCCCGACGGCGCCCGCCACCCCGGAGCCGACCACTCCGGCGGCCCCGGCGGAACCCACGACCCTGCCGCCGGGCTGAGCCTGAGAGGACCGGCCGCGCCCCCGGGCGCAGGGGATCGGCAGCGAGGCCCGATCGGCTGCGCGACACCTACGATGGCCGCCATGGCCGAACCCCGTCGCTCCGATCCCTCCACTCGTCCATCCGGTTCGGGCGGGTCCGGTTCGGGCGGGTCCGGTTCGGGTCGGGCCAACAAGCCGGGCCGGTTCACGCCCAAGCAGGGAGGCCCGGCGTCCTCCGGTTCGGGCTCCCCGTCGGCCTCGTCGGGCGGGATCTCGTCGGGCGGGACCTCGTCGGGCGGGACCTCGACACCCACGGCCTCGACACCCACGGCCTCGACACCCACGGCCTCGGGCCGCTACACGCCACCGGCCCAGCGCCAGGCGGTCCAGCTCCAAGCCGACACGAGCCGCTGGGTCCTGCCCGTGCTGTTCGGCCTGCTGGTGCTCGGCGGCCTCGTCATCATCCTCAACTACATGGACGTCCTGCTGCCCGGGGCTCCCAGCAACTGGTGGCTCCTCGGTGGCCTCGGTGGCCTCGTCGGCGCGCTCGTGGTGGCCACCCAACTCAAGTAGGACCCCATTCCTGAGGTCGGCTTCAGGAATGACAACCTTGTGATTCTCCCCAGGGCCATCCACAGGTTGGGGATCGAGGCCGGGTCTCGTCCCCAGGACCGCCGGCTCAGACGACGGATTCGCCGTCGCGGGCGATGAGCTCCATCTCGTCCATGCAGTGCCGGGGTGGGAGGGGATCCTCGGCGGTCGACTTCACCATCCGGATCTCCGTCGAGCACATGGAGCACCGGTAGCGGAGGTTGACCCGGCGCAGCTCCCCCTCGGGAGGCGGCTCGGGCAGCGGTCGGCCGAGCATCCGCAGCACGGCGAAGCCGAACCGCAGGATCAGCAGGGCGATGCCCACCGCGATCAGGATCCGCACGAGCGTCACGGTCCCAGGGTACCGACCGCGCCGGGAAACGGGAGCCCCGCCCTCAATGTCACGCTCCGTGGCGCCGATGATTCACCCCGATGGTGACCGGATCCCAGCCGCCCCAGCCAACCGGACCGCACGGACCGCACGGACCGCACGGACCGCACGGACCGAACGGACCGAACGGACACACGGGGCCGACCGTCGAACCCTCGTCGGGAGCCACCCAGCGCCGGGACGTGACCAGGATCCTCGTCGTCACGGTCGCGGCCGTCAGCGTCGTCCACGTGCTGGCCTGGTGGCTGCTGCCGGCGGGCGTCGCCGTGGCGGTGTCGGTGGTCGCCGGGGTGCTGGGGGCGGTCCTCGGCGCGGAGCGGGCCGGGCGGCGCCTGCGACTCGTGGATCAGGCCGTGACGCTGCTCGAGAGCTTCCTGGGTCGGGGGGCGGTCCCGGCGCTGGTGCTCGAGGGCCCGGCCGGGCTCGCCGCCGACGTCATCCGTCGGGCCGATGCCGAGCGGGCCCGGGCCGACCTCGTCGAGAGCCGGGCCATCATCGACGAGGCGACCGGCCTGCCCAACCGGCTCGGCGCCCTGGACCGTCTCGAGCAGTCCGCCGCCCAGGCCGAGCGTGACGGCGTGGGCGTCTTCGTGGCGCTGGTGGCCGTCGACGACGTAGCCAACGTGGCCAACGTGGCCAACGTGGCCAACGCGGCGAACGCGGCGAACGCGGCGAACGCGGCCAACGCGGCGGACCGGACCGGGGGCACGGCCGGGAATGCGGCCCGGGCCCGGCAGATGGCCGAGAACGCCATGTGGCTCGCCAGCAGCCGGACGGTCGCCACCCTCCGGTTGGCCGACTGGTGCTCGCGGTGGTCCGACCACGAGTTGCTCGCCGTGTTCCGGACCGACCCGTCGACGTGCTGGGTCGTCGCCGAGCGCCTCCGGGCGGCGCTGACCCGGCCCGCACCCCTTCCTCCCGCCCTCGGCGACCCGGCGATCGAGGTGCCCGGCCTGTCGGTGAGCATCGGGGTGGCCCCGCTCTCCGGCGACATCGGTCTGAGCGTCCGCAACGCCGAGCTCGCCCTCATCGAGGCCCGTGGCCGGGGCGGCAACCAGGTCCGCGTGTCGACCATGTCATTCGACGCCTGAGCCGGCCTGAGCCGGCCTGAACCGGCCTGAACCGGCCTGAACCGGCCTGAACCGGCCTGAACCCAGCCTGACCCGGGCGAGCCCGCTCAGGGCAGGTGCACCCCGAGCCGGGCGGCCAGCTCGCAGACCGTCGCCAGAGGCAGCCCGACGACGGCCTGCACGTTGCCCTCGACCCGGTCCACGAGCATCCCGCCGATCCCCTGGACGGCATAGGCGCCCGCCTTGTCGAGCGGCTCACCGGTGGCGACGTACCAGCTGATGGTGGCGTCGTCGAGCTCACGGAACTCGATCACGGCCCCGACGACCTCGTGGACGACCCGGTCCCCGAGTCGCAGGGCGACCCCCGTGTGCACCTCGTGACGGGTCCCCGAGAGCCGCCGCAGGATCGCCGCCGCGTCGGCCGCGTCGAGCGGCTTGCCGATGATCTCGGCCCCCAGGGCGACCGTCGTGTCGGCGGCGATCACGAGCACCCCGGACGGCTCGGGTCCGACCCCGACAGCCCGGGCCTTGCCCACGGCCAGCCGGCCCACGAGCGCCGCCGGGTGCTCGCCGGGGAGGGGCGTCTCGTCGATGTCGGGCGACACCACGTCGAAGGGGTGGCCGAGGTGGCCGAGCAGCTCGCGGCGCCGCGGGGAGGCCGAGGCGAGCAGCAGTCGCCGGGCCGTGGCCGATCCGCTCGCCGGCCTCATCCGCCGGACACGAGCGCGTCGTCGTCGGCACCCGCCGGCGGGGTGGCGTCGTCGGGGGCGTCGAGGTAGCCGTCGGGGAGGTGGACGGGCTTGGGGCCGTTGGTGTGGCCCCGGGGGATGGTGGGGCCGGGTGGGGCGGGGGTGGCCGGGTCGAGGGCGCCGAGCAGATCGTCGAGCTCGGTGCGGGTGGCCACCTGGGCGAGGGCTCGGCGGGCGTGGGGTCCGACGGCGTACCCGGTCAGGTACCAGCCCGTGTGCTTGCGGAAGTCCCGCATGCCCAGACGCTCGCCGTACCAGTCGCACAGCAGGGCGGCGTGCTCGGTCATCACCGCCGCCACCTCACCGAGGGCCGGGGCGGGTCGCACGGGCCGGCCCCCGAGCGCGTCGACGAGGTCACGGAACAGCCACGGCCGCCCGAGACAGCCGCGGCCGATGACGACGCCGTCGCAGCCCGTCTCGCGCAGCATGGCGAGGGCGTCGGGGGCGTCCCAGATGTCGCCGTTGCCCAGCACCGGGATGCTCGTGACGGCCGCCTTGAGCTCGGCGATGGCCGACCAGCGGGCCCGGCCCGAGTAGCGCTGCTCGGCGGTGCGGGCGTGGAGGGCGACGGCGGCGCAGCCCTCCTCCTCGCCGATGCGGCCGGCGTCGAGGAAGGTGACGAGCGAGTCGTCGATGCCGATGCGGAACTTGATCGTGACCGGCACCCGTCCGCCCGACTCCTGCTCGGCGGCGGTGACGGCGGCGCGCACGATGGCCCGCAGGAGGTTGCGCTTGACGGGCACGGCCGCCCCGCCGCCCTTGCGGGTGACCTTGGGAGCCGGGCACCCGAAGTTCATGTCGACGTGGTCGACGTGGCCCTCCGCGACCAGCCGGCGAACGGCCTCGCCGACGACCACCGGGTCGGTGCCGTAGAGCTGCATGCTGCGGGGTGACTCGTCGGGTGCGAAGGCCACGCGCTGCCAGCTCTTCATGCCGCCTTCGAGCAGTGCCCGGGCCAGCACCATCTCGCTCACGTAGAGGCCCGCTCCGGAGCGCCGGCACAGGGTGCGGAACGGGGCGTTGGTGACCCCGGCCATGGGGGCGAGCACGACGGGAACGGGCAGCTCGAGGGGGCCGATGCGCAGCGCCCGCACGGCGGGCCCGATCGTGGCCCCGGGGGTGGGGAGGGCTGCCGCGGGGCCGACGTTCATGCCCCGGAGGCTACCGACCGGACGGGTCCGTGCAGCCCGTGTGCTACTGATGCAGGCGTGGAGGAGGAGGCCGCGCTGGGTGGCATCGCGGTCGCCGAGGCGATCGACGACGTCGCGCGGCTCACCGCGGCCAAGGGCACCTCCCGGGTCACCGTGTGCCTGCCGGCGCGCAACGAGGCGGCGACGGTGGGGGCGATCGTCTCGTGCGTTCGTGACGCGCTGATGCACTGGGAGGCGCCACTGGTGGACCGCCTCGTGGTGATCGACGACGGCTCCACCGACGCCACGGCGGCGGTCGCCCGGGCCGAGGGGGCGGAGGTGTGGTCGGTGGCCGAGCTCGGTGCCGATGTGCCGACCGGGCGCGGCAAGGGCAACGCCCTGTGGCTGGCCGTGCGGCGGCTCGACACCGAGATCGCCGTGTTCTGCGATGCCGACCTGACCAGCTTCACCGCCAGCTACGTCACCCGCCTGATCGGGCCCCTGCTGGCCGACCCCGGCCTGGCGCTCGTCAAGGCCTTCTACGACCGGCCCCGGGGCGAGGAGGCGACCGGCGGGGGTCGCACGACCGAGCTCCTGGCCCGCCCCCTGCTGGCCCTGCTGTTCCCGGCCCTGGCCACCATGCGCCAGCCGCTGAGCGGCGAGTTCGCCGGGCGCACGGCGGCGTTGCGGTCGGTGCCGTTCGTGGAGGGCTACGGCGTGGAGGCCGGGCTGCTCATCGACCTGCTGGCCCGGTTCGGGCCGAGCGCGTTCGCGCAGGTGGATCTGGGGGTGAAACGCCACCGCCACCGCGACCTGGCCGACCTGGCCGCCCAGGCGACGGAGATCGCCGCCGTGATCCTGTCGCGGGCGGGGGCCCTGGGGGCGCTGCCCGACGAGGTGGCGGTGCGCTTCAACGGGGTGCCGTCGGCGACGGTCGTGCTGGGCGAGCGGCCGCCGGCCGACGCCGGACCCGCGCCCACCGGTTGACCCGGCCCGGTTGACTCGGCCCGGTTGACTCGGCCCGGTTGACTCGGCCCGGTTGACCCGGCCCGGTTGACTCGGCCCGCTGCCTTCCCGAGACTCCAGGCCGATGGACGTCACCTCGCTCATGCGTCGCTCGGCCCTGCTGCATGCCGGGCATCCCGCCGTCATCCACCGCGACCGGGCGGTCCCGTTCGCCGAGGCGTGGGACCGGGCCGTGCGGGTGGCCAACGGGCTGCTCGCGCTGGGGCTGCGGCCGGGTGACCGCATCGGGGTGCTCGAGACCAACTCCCTCGGGGCTGCCGATCTCTTCGCCGGGGCCGCCGTGGCCGGGCTGGTGCGGGTGCCGCTCTACCCGCGCAACGCCCGGGCGTCGCACGTCCACATGCTCGGCCACACGGGCTGCCGGGCCGTCGTGGTGAGCGATGCCCTGGCCGGCGAGCTCGACGACGTCGGCACCGAGGTGCCGACCATCGAGCACGTGCTCGTGCGCGACGGCGGGTACGAGGACTGGTTGCGCGCGCAATCAGCTGACGACCCCCTGGTTCCCGTCGCCGCCGACGACCTCTTCGTGATCCGCCACACCGGGGGCACGACCGGGCTGCCCAAGGGCGTCGCCTACAGCCACCGGTCGTGGCTGGCCGCCGGGCGGGACTGGTTCTACCTGTTCCCCCCGATGACCGTGGGGGACCGCTGCATGCACGTCGGGCCGATCAGCCATGGGTCGGGCTACTTCTTCGTGCCCACCTGGCTCCACGGTGGCTGCAACGTGCTGCTCGACGCGTTCGACGCCGGCGAGGTGCTCGCCCTGATCGAGCGGGAGCGCATCGCCTACGGGTTCATGGTCCCCACGATGCTCAACGCCTTGGTGCACCATCCGGCGGCGGCCGGCACCGACCTGTCCTCGATCCGGTGCCTGCAGATCGGTGGTGCGCCGATCAGCGACGAGACCGCCCTGCGGGCCCACCGCCTCCTCGGTGACGTGCTGTGGCAGGGCTACGGGCAGACCGAGGCGGTGCCCGTGACGATGATGGGGCCGCGTGAGTGGTTCGCCGACGTGCCCGGCAGCGAGCCGCTGCGATCGTGCGGGCGGCCGCTGCCCTTCGCCGACATCGAGATCCGTGATCTCGACACCGGGGCGGCCGTGCCCCTGGGCGGGGCGGGGGAGATCACGGTCCGCTGCGACGGTCAGATGACGGCCTTCTGGGACGACCCCGAGGCCACCGCCGAGCGGATGGTCGACGGCTGGGTGCGCACCGGGGACGTGGGGCGCATCGATGCCAACGGCTACGTGTACGTGCTCGACCGGGCCAACGACCTGATCATCTCGGGTGGCTTCAACATCTACCCGGCCGAGATCGAGAACGCAGCGGCGTCGGTGCCGGGGGTGATCGAGGCCGCTGCCTTCGGCATCCCTGACGATCGGTGGGGCGAGACCCCGTGCGTGGTGTGCTCGGTGGCGCCGGGATCGATGGTGACCGAGGAGCAGGTCCGGGCCCGCTGCGCCGAGCTGCTGGGTTCCTACAAGCGCCCGGGGCGAGTCGTGCTCACCACCGAGGCGCTGCCCAAGAGCGCGGTGGGCAAGCTGGCCCGCAAGGCCCTTCGGGAGCCCTTCTGGGCCGGGCACGACCGGCGTGTGGCCGGGAGCTGAGGAGGGACGGTCCGACGCGTCAGGTCGCTCGCGTCAGGTCGTTTCGGTGGGGGCCGGTGTCGGGG
>JBIKWW010000311.1:0-4739 GCA_044356125.1 Acidimicrobiia bacterium | reverse complement strand
ACGGGAGGCGCGGTCCCCACCCCGGCCGGTCCGGCGGCGGGGTCGCGGTCCGCGGGCGGGTTCGCTGCACCGCGGAGCACGGCCGAGAGACGGTGCTGCAGCAAGGCGTCGGGAGCGGCCGCGATCGACCGGGAGCGCGAGCCGTCAGCGGCCTGGGCGTCGGGGTCGTGGTCCACCATCAGGAGATGGTTCGGCGCGATGGACGCCGCGCTTGACATCGTTCTGCGGCGGGGCGGCCGGCCCCGTCGCCCGTCAGGACACCCGGCGGCCGTCCTCGATGAGATTGATCGACCAGAGCACCTCGTCCAGGCGGTCTCCGGCCTCGATGCCCACGTAGCGCTGTGGGTTCGACGGCGTGACACATGTCGCCAGGGGCGACAGCACGGTCCAGGGGGTGGGATGGCAGAACTGCACCACCGAGTAGCGGTCTCCTGGTTGGTCGGGATCGGCGACCACCCGGTGGATGCCCGTCGGGATGACACCGTTCGTGAGGTGCTCCAGCATCATCCCGGTGTTGATCACCGCCATGCCCTCGGGCGCCACGGCGTCGATCCATCCATCCCCGGTGAGCACCTGCAGGCCGCGGGCAGTGGCCCGGGGGAGCGCAGTGATGAGGTTGATGTCACCGTGGGCCGCGGCCCAGACGTGCTCGGCCCCGGGGGCCGATGCCATGGGCGGGTAGTGGATGGCCCGCGACAGCGTCGAGCCGTGCTTCAGCATGCGGTCGAACAGCTCCTCGTGGCAGCCGAGCCCGACCGCCACGATGCGCAGGAACCGGCGCTGCAGGTCCTCGAGGGAGGTGTGGAACCGGTTGAGCACCTCGGCGATGCCCGGCACGGCAGCCTCCGGGAGGACCTGATCCATGTACCGGTGCGGGTACCGGCGCCGGAGCGGATGGCCCGCAGGGACGTCCGTCGCCCAGTTGAGCATCTCCTTCCAGTCGGCATGGTCGGAGCTGGCCGCGGTCTCGACCAGCAGCCCCGTGTAGCCCGTCTGGCCGTGGGAGCCGGGGGCGACGAACTGCTCCTTGACCGCCGGCGGCAGCGAGAAGAAGCGCTGCAGGAGCTCGTAGGCGTCGTCGACGAGGCCGGTCGGGAGGTCGTGGGCGAGGTACACGAAGCCGGTCTGGAGCGACCGCATCACCCCGTCCACCACCGCCCGGCGTGCCGCCGCATCGCCACGCTCGAAGGCGATCAGGTCGACCTGGAGGATCTCGGAGCCGCTCATGGGGCGGGACGGTAGCTCCGGTGGGGCCCCGACCGCGGTCTCCGTCGGGGGTCGACGGAGACCGGGCCGGGGGGACTGGTGCTCAGGCGACCCGCATGGCCCGCAGGCGGGCGACCCGCTCCTGGGTGGAGGGGTGGGTCGTGAAGAGCGACTGCATGTTGAACTGCCGGCCGGTGAGGGGGTTGACGATCCAGGCGCTCGACTGGCTGGGAGCGATGTTCATCGGCACCCGCCGGACAAAGGCCTCGATCTTCTCGAGGGACCGGGCGAGCGGCTCGGGATCGCCCATGAGCTCAGCGCCGGCCCGGTCGGCCTCGTACTCGCGTGAGCGTGAGAGCGCCATCTGCAGGACGCCCGCGGCCATCGGGCCGACGATGGCGAGCAGGAGCAGGGCCAGCGGGTTGGGGCGGTCCTCGTCGTTGCCGCCGAACATCCCGGCGAACATGGCCATGTTGGCGATCGCCGAGATGCCCGTGGCGATCGCCGCGGCGACGGAGCTGATGAGGATGTCGCGGTGCTTGACGTGTCCGAGCTCGTGGGCCACGACGCCGGCCACCTCCTCGCGGTCGAGGACGCGCAGGAGGCCATCGGTGACGCACACGACGGCCTTCTGGGGCGAGCGGCCGGTGGCGAAGGCGTTGGGCTGCAGGTTCGGTGAGATGTACAGGCGGGGCGTGGGGATCCCACCGCGCTGGGACAGCACGGCGATGGTCTGCTCCAGCCACGGGATCTCGCCGGGCTCGACGGGTCGGGCCCCCGCCGCCCGGACGGCGAGCTTGTCGCTGAACCAGTAGCTCCCGCCGACCATCAGCAGACCGAGGACGAGCCCGAGGACGAGCCCGCTGCGGCCGCCGATCAGGGATCCGGCCAGGACGATCAGGCCGCCGAGACCACCGAGCATCACGGCGGTCTTGAGGTTGTTGCGAAGCATCGGTACTCCTTCGAGAATCCGGGGAAGACGATCTCGAAGGTCTCTCCCGCCCCTCCCGGCGGCGGCGTGCGCCGCAGCCCCTCGGAACCGCCCACGCCGGGCCCTCGGGCCGTGCTGACGACGTGGACGCCTGGGATACTCCCCTTCTGGGCCCTTACAACAGCACAACGGAGGATCTATTCCGGAATCCGCCTGGACGGCCGGGAGGAGCCGGGGTCAGGGGCCGACGAGCAGCTGGGTGCGGATGGCCGTCACCCGGCGGCCGCCCCGCACGATCACCTGATCGGCCGACATCGACGCGGCGGGGACCGATCCGAGCCGCACGGGGATCCGCTGGGAACCGGTGTCGATGATGACGGTCGCATGGACCGGCGTGGCGCGGTCGTTGCGCACCCGGACGGTGACCGTCACCCGACCCTCGGATCCGGGGCGGACGGCGACGTCGGCGTCGACGTCCTCGCAGACGCCGTTGCCGTCGTCCACCTCCACGGTCGACGAACCGGTGAGCACGGCCCGGTTCGAAGCCGTCCAGCGCACCTCGAAGGCCTCGCGGGTCGGAGCACGGCAGTCGATCAGGTGGGTCACCCCGCGCAGGTTGGCCGTGGCGACCGGGACGAGGAAGGCTCCCAGGAGGCCGGCGAGCAGGGCGGGCGTGCGGGCTGCGTCGAGGAGGCGACGGCGGGCACGGGTCACCGGCGCATGCTCCCACGAGCGGTCCCGAACCGCCCGACCCGACCGGGCCGGTGGGGCCCTGACCGGCTCGGCCGGGTTCCCCCCGGGTAGCGTCGGGCGGCGTGGGAGCCGGCATCGCACGTGCGTCGTACCCGACGATCCGCCGGTTGCTGCTCGTGGCCGGCCTCGCCGTCCTCGCCGCTCTGGTGGTGGCGTTGGTGGCGCACGGCGTCGACACCGTCGAAGTCCTGGCCGCCGCGCTGTACGTCGGCGTCTACCTCGGCGGCCTGCTGGCGGGCGTGGTCGGCGGTGCCGCCGGAGGTCTGGCCGCCGCCGCCGCCTACGCGGTGCTGCGCGCCGACGCCATCGAGGCCCTCGGGCCGTCGCGCTACGGCAGCCTGCTGGTCGCCCGGCTCGTCGGGTACGTGCTCTTCGGCCTGCTCATCGGTGCCGCGTGGCAGTGGATCGGGGAGCGCCTGGACAAGCTCGACGCCTTCGACGACGTCGACGACGAGACCCTGCTGCTCAACGCCCGCGGGCTCCTCGACGCGATCGACCGTGAGTCGGGACGGGCCCGGCGGCACGGGTCCACCTTCGCCGTGGTCACCATCGACCTTCCCCTCGACGTGTTCGACCGCATGGGCCGCCGACGCCGCCGGGAATCCCTGCGCGAGTTCGGGCGGCTCGTGATGCAGGGATCCCGGGAGCTCGACTCGGCCGGCCTGTACCGGGCCAACCGGTCGAGGCGGCTGGCCGTGGTGCTGCCCGAGACGGGCACCGCCGGGGCACAGGTCGTCGTGGGGCGCCTGATCGAGCGCGTCGGCGCCGGGCTGCTGGCCCGCGACGTGCCCGTGCCGCGGAACCTGCGGCCGATGGGCTACTCCTTCCCCGACGACGCCGTGGAGATCGGCCAGATCCGGGCCGAGCTGATCGCCCAGGGGACCGTCGGCGACCCGACCGGCTGAGCGACCCGACCGGCCGAGCGACCCGACCCGCTGAGCGACCCGACCCGCTGAGCGACCCGACCCGCTGAGCGCGCCGACCGAAGGGAACGGGGCTCAGCCGGGCCGCTCGGGCCAGGCGTGGCGGGGATAGCGGCCCCGCAGCGAGGAGCGGACCGCGGTGTAGCCCGACTCCCAGAACCGTTCGAGATCGTCGGTGACGGCCACTGGACGCTGCGCCGGGGAGAGCAACTCCACCAGCGCCGGCCGCGCACCCCCCAGCACACGGGGGGTGCCGGTCGTGCCGAAGGCGTCCTGGACCTTCACCGACAGCACCGGCCGGTGCTCGCCGCGCTCGGCGCCGCGCCGCCAGTCGAGCCGCACGACGCGCCCCGATGCGAGTGTCGCCGTAGTGGGGGCGAGCCGATCGAGCTCACGGTCGCGGCCGCCGACGGCCCAGGCGCCGAAGGCGGCCAGCAGGTCGACTCCGGCCAGTGGACGGCGTCGGTCAGGTCCGGGCAGGGCGGGGGCCAGCCACTCGTCGGCGGAGCGGGCGAGGGCGCTGTCGGAGACGTCGGGCCAGCTCGGATCGACGCTGCGGACGGCGGCCAGGCGGGCCCGCAGCTCGGCCATGGCCCCGGGGAGCGGACCGAGTCGCTCCGGCCCGTCGACGGTGACGGCCTCGACCACGGCGGCGACGGCCGTGGCCGCGTCCGGGCGCCGGCCCACCTGCGACAGCGTGAGCTGCCCCCCGGGGAGGTCGAGGACCCGGCGGGTGACGGCCTCGACGGTCATGGCCGACCCGTCACCGTTCGCGACGGCCACGGTCTCGTTCCTGATGCGCTCGGGCCAGTGCGCAGCCAGACGCTCGGGGTCGACAGGTGCGCCATGGTGGATCCGCCCGCCCCGCCGATCGGCGTCGAGCTCGGCGACGGCCAGCACCCGGGCTCCGGCCAGGCTCTCGCCAC
>JBIKWW010000309.1:0-4744 GCA_044356125.1 Acidimicrobiia bacterium | reverse complement strand
CCACCGAAGGCGACCAGCAGGACCCCGGCGACCTGGCGGCTGTCCCACGAGGGGGAGCCGGGACGCAGCGGGCGGGCCACCTCGGCCCCCGGCTCGGCCTTGGGGGCCAGCACCCACACGGCCAGGTAGAAGAAGATCCCGATCCCGGAGAAGAAGGCGAGCAGGCCCACCACGATGCGCACGATCGTCGGATCGACGTCGAGGTCCCGGGCGAGGGCCCCGCAGACACCGCCGAGCTTGCGGTCGGAGCGGCTGCGGACGAAGCGATAGCGGGTGCGTGGCGCCCCGGCAGGTGGCGCCCCGGCAGGTGGCGGCTCGAACGAGGGACCGGCCGACGATCCGGCCGAAGGACCGGCCGACGATCGGGTCGCGTCGGCCGGATCGCCCGTCGGCTCGGACGGATGAGGGCCGGAGAGGGGTTCCGTGGTCATGGGACGAGCATCGGGGAGGCTCCACCCGGGAGGGTATCGGGCGGCACCCCGGAGCGACCCCGAATCGGTCCCGAGCGGGACCCGGGGGTTCCCCCGATGCGATGGGCGGGACCGGGGTGGGATCATCTCGGCGTGTCCCGCCGCCTTCCCCCTCCCGACCCCGACGGCGGCTCCATCGCCGTCGTGCGGGCGTCGTCCCGGCTGCAGCGCCGGCCCGAGGGCTCGCTGCTCGGGGGGGTCACGACGGGCCTCGCCGCCTACTTCGCCGTCGACCTGGTCGCCGTGCGGGTGCTCTTCCTGGCCACGACGGCGGTGGGCATCGGACCGCTCGTGTACGTCCTGCTCTGGGCGGTGCTCCCCCTCTCGCGTGAGCGGCGGGTCAGTGCCCCCGCCCCGGCCGACGCGACCTCGGTCGTCGCCCTCGGGGCCATCGGGCTCGGCGTCATCCTGCTGGGGCGCCAGGCGGGGCTGGCCCTGCCCTCCGATCTGCTCTGGCCGCTCGTGGCCATCGTCACCGGGGCGGCCCTGGGGTGGCCCCGGCTGACCGACCTGGCGTTCCCGGGCGAACGGGACCGGCTCCTCGACGGCGGCCCCTTCGCCATGCGCCGCAGTGCCCGGAGCCTCATCCGGTCGGCGGAGGGCTCGGCGTGGCGGGTCGGGGCCGGTGCCGTGCTCGTCGTCGTCGGCGTCAGCACGATCTCGGTCGGCGACGCCAGCGTGACATCGGTGCGCTCGACGCTGATCGCCCTGGTCAGCGTGGCCATCGGTGGCGTGCTCCTGCTCGGACCCTGGTTCGTCCGCCTGACCAACGACCTCACCGAGGAGCGGGCGGCCCGCATCCGGGCGCAGGCCCAGGAGGAGTTCGCCGCCCACCTCCACGACTCGGTGCTGCAGACCCTCGCCATCATCCAGCGACGCGCCGACGACCCCCGACAGGTGGTGGCGCTGGCCCGGCGGCAGGAACGGGAGCTGCGGGCCTGGCTCTACGAGGGTGTCGACACGGCCGCCCCACCCGACCGGCTGGCCGTGGCCCTCGAGGCGGTCGCCGAAGAGGTCGAGGCCGACCACCACGTGACGGTCTCGGTCGTGTGCGTCGGTGACGCCCCCGTCGACGACCGTGCCGCGGCGCTCGTGGCGGCGACCCGCGAGGCCGTCGTCAATGCCGCCAAGCACTCCGGCGACCCCAAGGTCCACGTGTACGCCGAGGTCGGGCCGACCGACCTCGAGGTGTTCGTCCGCGACCGCGGCCAGGGGTTCTCCGCCGACGCCGTCGCCGCCGACCGCCGCGGCATCAGCCAGTCCATCGTCGCCCGGATGGAGCGCGTCGGTGGTGCCGCCGTCGTGCGCTCCGTGCCCGGCGACGGCACCGAGATCGAGCTGCGACTCCCCCTGGAGGCCACCCCATGACCGTCCGCGTGCTGCTCGTCGACGACCACCACCTCTTCCGCGCCGGCGTACGGGCCGAGCTGTCGAGAACCGACCCGGGACGGCTGGAGATCGTCGGCGAGGCCTCCGATGCCGAGGCCGCCATCGAGCTGAGCCTCGATCGCCGCCCCGACGTCGTGCTGCTCGACGTGCACCTGGGGACCGGATCGGGGGCGTCGGTCGTCGCCGCCGTGACCCCTCAGGCTCCCGAGGTCCGGTTCCTCGCCATCTCGGTGTCCGACGCCCCCGAGGACGTCATCTCGGTCATCCGGGCCGGCGCCCGGGGCTACGTCACCAAGACCATCGACACCGTCGAGCTCGTCGACGCCATCGAGCGGGTGGCGGCCGGCGACGCCGTGTTCTCACCCCGGCTGGCCGGCTTCGTGCTCGATGCCTTCGCCAGTGGCTCGACACCGATGCGCATCGCCGACGACCTCGACCAGCTCACCCCCCGCGAGCGCGAGGTCCTGCGGCTCATCGCCCGGGGCTACGCCTACAAGGAGGTGGCCCGCCAGCTCTCGCTGTCGGTCAAGACGGTGGAGACGCACGTGTCGTCGGTGCTGCGCAAGCTGCAGCTCTCCAACCGCCAGGAGCTGGCGCGCTGGGCTACCGACCGCCGCATCGTCTAGCGGTGCACGTCGAAGCGGTCCAGGACCATACGCGCGCGTATGGTGTGGACCGAGTCGCCGCTCAGCACACCGGAGCGGGCCAGCAGGCGCCCGCCCTCCCAGTTGGAGAGGCCCAGCTCGGGCCGTGAGAGGGCGAACTGGCCGTCCACCCACCTCGTGAACCCGTTGCCCACGAACGGGGCGTCGACGGCCGCGTAGAACCGGTCGTGCTCGTCGGGGTCCCCGCTGATCAGCGTGGCCGCCAGCCGGGGGCTGTGGGTGTTGAACAGGGCCACGGCCTCCTCCACCGAGTCGACGAGCACCAGCGTCATCTCCGGGCTGTCCTCCCACTCCCACTCGTGGCCCAGTCCGAGGGCCTCGTCGAGCACCTCGGCGGCGGGCTCGCGCACGATCCCGTCGGCCCGAGCCACGGGAACCTGGGCGGCGAACCGGGCCGGGGGCACGGCCGACACGGCCGAGGGGTGGACGTGGAGCTTGGCCGACGCACCCCGGGCGGCGGCCGCCTCGTCGAGGGCGGCGAGCACCACGGGCACGGCGTCGTCGGCCCGGGACCGCACGACGGCGCACACGTTCAACGTGTTGCAGACCTTGCGGTCCAGCGACCAGCGCACCTGGGAGGCGACCAGGGACGGGTCGGCGCTGTCGGCCACCACCAGCCAGGCGCCGCCGGTGCCGTGCAGGGACACGGGGATCCCGTGCTGGCGGGCGACGGCCCCGAGCTGGGCCACGGCCGGACCCGAGCCGCGGGCGACGGCCAGGCCCACGCGTCGGTCGCTGAACAGCGCCCAGCCCGACGACCGGCTGGCGGCGTCGACGAGGCCCATCGACCCCGCCGGCAGCCCGGCCTCGACGAGCGCCGGGTCGAGGGCGTGCTCGACCAGGGCCCGGGCCGTGCCGAGGGCGTCGGAACCGATGCGGAACACCACGGTGTTGCCCGAGCGCAGCACGCCGGCGGCGTCGGCGAACACGTTCGGGCGCCCCTCGAACACGAAGGCGACGACCCCGAGCGGAGCGGTGCGCAGCTCCACCCGCCAGCCGTCGTGGTGGACCGTCTCGACCGGCCGGTCGCGCCGCAGCGGTGCGTCGCGCCAGACCCGCAGACCGGCGGCCATGTCGGCGCGCATCCGGGCGGTGAGCTCCAGCCGGGTCGTCGAGCGGCCCCGACGGCGGGCGTCGGCGACGTCGGCGGCGTTGGCGGCGAGGACGGAAGCGAACGCAGCGTCGTCGTCGATCCGGCGGGCGAAGGCGGCGTAGAAGGCGGTGATGGCGTCGTCGGACACCGCCGGCAGCGACGAGAACGCGGCGGCCGCGGCCCCGACGGCCCGGTCCACGAGGGCGGCGTCGGCGGCGGTGATGTGGAGCAGGTCCCCGGTGCCGTCGACGGCGACGAGACGGTCGCCGGGGCCGAACGCCGCGGCCAGCTCCGCCCCGACCCGCACGACCCGGTCGCCCCCGACGAGGACCAGGGCCCCTTCAGGCAGCGAGTGGAGCGGCGCGGGACGGGGCACGGGGGGCGTCGACACGGCCCGGGAGTCTCGCACCCGCGCTCAGGTCCGCCGGGACGGTGGTGCGGTGCCCAGCACCACGGCGCCGACGAGCACGACCACGGCGCTGGCCAGCGTCCCGGGAACGAAGCTGCCGGTCCGGTCACGCAGGAGTCCGGCGACGGCCGGCCCGAGCGCGCTGCCCACCGCCGACACCAGCGCCTGCACCCCGAGCAGCGCGCCCATGGAGCTGCCCTCGAACTCCTCGGCCCCCACCATGCCGTGCAGCGGGGAGACCGCCCCGTACCCGGCTCCGGCCAGCACGGCGAACACCGCACCCACCCACCACCGGTCGGCCACGGCCAGGGCCACGAACCCGGCTGCGCCGACGACGTAGGCACCGACGAGGGTCCGCCGCGACCCGAAGCGCAGGACGAGCGGCGTCAGGGGGAGCCGCCCGCCCAGCTGCATGAGGGCCCGGAAGCTGGCCAACGCGGCGGCGGTGCCGGCGGCCATGCCCGCCGCCGTCATCGTCGGGATCTGGAAGGCGATGGCCACGCCCACCCCGAAGCCGAGCAGCGTCGAGGCCACGAGCAGGGCCCGGCCCGCCGCGGTGGTGCCCCGAAGGGCCGCCGGGATGCCCCGCAGCAGCCCGCCCGAGGGCGCGATCGACGGGGCTTCGAAGGCGCGGATCCGGAACCAGGTCAGCACGAAGGCGGCGGCGGTGAGCGCCGACATGCCCCCGAGGGTCGGGCGCCAGCCGTACCTGATCGTC
>JBIKWW010000308.1:0-4750 GCA_044356125.1 Acidimicrobiia bacterium | reverse complement strand
CGTCGGCCTCGCCGATGTCGCCGATGAGCCGCTCCACGATCCAGTCCGGGTACGAGAGCTCGGTGGCGGTGTCGGGCCACTTCGGGGGGCCGGCGTCGGCGACCCGACGGAGGATGGCGTTCACGAAGGACCGCGATCGCAGCGGGGCCAGCGCCACGGTCTCGTGCACGGCGGCGTGGGCTGCGGTGCCCTGGACGATGAGCTGGTAGGTGCCGAGCCGCAGCACCCGGATCGTCTCGCCGTCGGGCGTCCGCCGGACATGACGGCTCCAGGCCCAGTCGAGGGCCCGTTGCATGCGGACGGTCCCGTGAACGAGATCGGTCACCAGGGCCCGATCCCGCTGATCGAGACGGCAACGCCCGAGCAGCTCGGCGGTGACGAGGTTGGCGTACGCCCCGTCGTCGACCCGGGCGAGCGCCTCCAGGGCCAGGGCGCGGGCCGTGCCCGACCCGCTCAGTCCCCGAGGCGGGCGCCCGCGTCGAGGTGGAGACCCCGTCGCCATGCCGCTGCCTCCATGGGGGCCTTGCCTTCCGGCTGAACTGCTCCGAGCTCCACGAGCCCTGCTCCCGTCACCACGGTGGTTCCGGTGATGGATCCGGGACCGACGTTGCGTGGTGCACGATCCGCCTGCGCGCTGTCCATGGGCGCGCTGTCCATCGGCGCGCTGACGATCCGCGCGCTGAGGATCTTGAGCCGCCGCCCGGCCAGGGTGGTCCAGGCGCCGCCGATTCGCACCAGCCGGTGGATCTCCGAAGCCTTGCGGCCCCAGTCGATGCGCAGCTCGGCCGGGTCGATCTTGGCTGCGTAGGAGGCCTCGCCGTGCTGGGGAACGGGGACGCCGAGGCCGTCGCGGAGGTTGCGCAGCAGCATGTCGGTGCCGATGGCAACGAGACGGTCGCGCAACGCCGCCGCCGTCTCCTCCGGCCCGATCGGGGTGACGACGCGGTCGTACACCCCGCCGGTGTCGAGCCCCTCCTCCAGTGCCATCAGGCAGCAGCCGGTCTCGGTGTCGCCGGCCAGGATCGCCCGCTCGACCGGCGCCGCCCCTCGCCACCGCGGCAGCAGCGAGAAGTGGATGTTGACGAAGCCCAGGGTGGCGAGCAGGGGCGGCCTGATCAGCCGCCCGTAGGCGACGACGACACCGAGCTCGGCTCCGGCGGACACGGCGTCGAGGATGTCCTCGGGCTGGTCGGTCACGGGGATGCCGAGGGCGACTGCGGCGGCCTTCACGGGGGACGGCGAGAGCGAAGCCCCCCGGCCGCGACGGCGGTCGGGTTGGGAGACGACGAGCAGGACCTCGTGGCCGGCGTCGACGAGGGCCCGCAGCGGGGCGACGGCGGCGTCGGGAGAGCCGAGGTAGACGAGACGCACCGACCGGCTCAGCGGCCGGGGAGCGTCAGCCCGAGCTTCGACCGACCCGTCGAAGCGGCCGGCACCGGTGCCGCGGCACCCAGCAGCCGTTCGCGCAGCACCTTCATGGCCTGCTTGCGGGTGGCCTCGTCCAGGTGATCGAGCAGGAGCACGCCGTCGAGATGGTCCAGTTCGTGCTGGTAGAGGCGTGACAGCAGCTCATCGGCCTCGACATCGACCTCTCGGCCGTCGAGGTCGTAGCCGACGAGGTGGATCTCCTTGGGCCGCACGATGTCCCACGCCAGCTCGGGCACCGACAGGCAGCCCTCGTGGTACTCCCACTCGCCGCGGGACTCCCGGATCTCCGGGTTCACCAGCACCTTGGCGCCCGTGCCGTCGCCGAGGTCGTACACGAACAGGCGCTTCTGCACGCCGACCTGGGGTGCGGCGAGCCCGAGCCCGGGCGCGTCGTACATGGTGGCGATCATCTCCTCGGTCAGCCGAACCAGGGCGCCGTCGACGTTGGTGACGGGCGCCGCCTTCTGGCGCAGGACCGGGTCCCCGTAGGTGCGGATGTCCATGGTGGCCCAAGGCTACCGGCGCGACGCCCCGTCGGGGCGCAGCCCGACCGGCGTTCGCGCCGCCGAGCCGATCAGGAGCCGAGCCGATCAGGAGCCGAGCCGATCAGGAGCCGAGCCGATCAGGAGCCGAGCCGGTCAGTAGCCGAGCCGGTCGAGCAGGTGGGCCTGGCGCTGCCAGTCCTTGGCCACCTTGACGAAGAGCTCCAGGTAGGCGCCCCGGGGGAGCTGGGCCCGGACGGCGCTGCCGACGGCCTTCAGCACCGAGCCGCCCCGACCGATCACGATCGGCTTCTGGGACTCACGCTCGACGAGGATCTCCACCCTGACATAGGGGCCGCGTCCCTCGCGCTCCTCCCATTCCACGACCCGACAGGCGATGGAGTGCGGCAGCTCCTGTTCGGCGACGGCGAGGAGCTGCTCGCGCACGAGCTCGGCCACCCAGAAGGCCTCGGGAACGTCGCGGACCATGTCGTCGGGATAGAACTGGGGACCTTCGGGGAGCCGGTCGATCAGCGCGCGTACGAGTGTGTCGACACCCTCGCCGGTCTCCGCCGACACGGGGAAGTACTCGCTGAAGCCGAGCTCCCCGGCCCGTCCGAGCTGCTTGAGCACCTCGACGCGGGGCGCCGCGTCGACCTTGTTGACGACGAGCACCGCATTGCGCGGGAGCCGGTCGGCGATCCAGCGGTCCCCCGTGCCCAGCTTCTCGGTGGCGTCGATCACGAGCATCACCACATCCACGTTGCCGACCGACGAGGTCGCCGCCTCGTTGGTGCGCGTCCCGAGCAGGGTGCGGGGCTTGAGGATGCCGGGCGTGTCGACGAACACGATCTGGGCGTCGGGACGGGTGAGCACGCCGCGCACCTGGGTGCGCGTCGTCTGCACCTTGTCCGACACGATCGAAACCTTGGTGCCGCACATCCGGTTGACGAGCGTCGACTTGCCGACGTTGGGACGACCGACGACGGCCACGAACCCGGAGCGCATGACGGCCGCGGCCGCTCAGGCCGACGCCCCCTCATCGTCCCCGGAGCCGTCCCCGGTGTCGTCGGCGTCCACGGGAACCCTCGAGATCCGGACCCGGCCGATGCGGCGCCCCTTGACCCGTTCGGCCCGCAGCGTGTGGCCCTCGAAGCGGACCTGCTCGCCTTCGGCGGCCGGTCGCCCGAGCAGGTTCAGGAAGAGGCCGCCGATCGAGTCCCAGTCCTCGCTCGGCCAGGCGACGTCGAGCAGTTCGTTGACCTCGTCGATCAGCATCCGGGCGTTGACGCGCACGTCGCCGTTGGGCAGGCGCTCGACCTGGGCCTCCTCGGTGTCGTACTCGTCGACGATCTCGCCGACGAGCTCCTCGAGCAGGTCCTCCAGGGTCACGAGGCCGGCGGTGCCGCCGTACTCGTCGAGGACGATGGCCATGTGGAACTTCTGGCCCTGCATCTCGCGCATCAGGTCGGCGACCGGCTTGCCTTCGGGGGCGAAGCGGGCCGGGCGGGCGACCTGCACCACGGGCACGTCCTTGCGTCCGTCGCGGTGGGCGCGCATGAGGTCCTTCACGTAGGCGATGCCCGCGATGTCGTCCTTGGAGTCGCGGGTGACGGGCAGGCGCGAGAGGCCGTGCTCGATGGCGACGCCCATGGCGTCGTCGACCGTGGCGGTGGCCGAGACGATGACCATGTCGGGACGGGGCACCATCACCTCGCGCACGACGGTGTCGCCGAACTCGATGACGGAGTGGATCATCGAGCGCTCCCCGTGCTCGATGACGTCCTCCTCGAGCGCCGCGTCGGCCATCGCCAGGAGCTCCTGCTCGGTCGTCGCCGGCCCGTGCGGAAGGCCCTTGCCCGGGAGGATGACGTTCGCGATCCACACCAGCAGCGAGGCGATCCACTGCAGCGGAGGGAAGCTCGTCATGAAGCGGATGAAGGGCGCCATGAGCAGCGCCGCCCGATCGCTGTGCAGCAGCGCCCACGTCTTCGGGGCGGACTCGGCGATGACGAACACGATCGACACCTCGGCCACGATCACGAGGGCCGTGCCCCACCAGGGAAGACCCGCCTTCACGAGCACGGCGACGACCGTCGAGATCGTGAAGTGGATCAGCATGATCACGAACAGCAGCGGTGTCAGCCACCGCTCCGGCGCGTTCGTGAGCCGCACGAGCTGACGCGCGCCGCGGCGGCCGTTCTCCTCGAACGACGCCGCTCGCACCTTCGTCATCTTCGTCAGCGCGGTCTCGGCCATCGCCAGGAAGGCGACGATGAGCACGAGGACGGCGACGAGCCCCCACAGGAGGATGTCGGTCACGGCTCGGTCCCGTCCACGATGTCAGCGTCGAGCTCGTCGCCAGCGGGTTCCCCGCCGTCGACGTCCGTGTCGGAGCCCACCGCACCGCGGTGGTGCGCGGCGAGGAGCGCGACCTCGCGCTCGCGCATGCGCAGCGCCTCGTCGGCCTCGGCGTGGTCGTGCCCGATGAGATGCAGGATGCCGTGCACGACGAGCAGGGCGAGCTCGTCCTCAACGGATCCGTCGTGGTGGTCACCGGCGTGCTCGGGCGCGTGGCGGGCAGCGACGGCCGGGCAGATCAGCACGTCACCGAGCATGGTGGGCAGTTCGTCGTCCTCGTCGTCGTCGTCGAAGGTGGGGCCGACGGGCGAGTTGTCCGGGTGCCGGCCCGAGGAGGCGGCCATCACGCCGTCGATGGGGAACGAGAGCACGTCCGTGGGGCCGTCGCCGCCCATGTGCTGGCGGTTGAGCTCGGTGATCGCCGCCTCGTCGACGAACAGCAGGGACATCTCGACGGCGCCGCCGTGGAGGCCCTCGAT
>JBIKWW010000026.1:0-16032 GCA_044356125.1 Acidimicrobiia bacterium | reverse complement strand
GCGCTTCCACATCATCGAGGAGTGGGCCGACGCCGCCTCGCTCGACGCCCACATGCGCGCCGACCACTTCAAGGCGTTCGGTCTGGCCCTGCGGGGCCTGCGCGTGCTCGGCCGGGACGTGCACCGTTACGTCATCGCCGAGCACACGACGTTCTGACGGCCCCGGCCGACGGGCCCCGGCCGAAGGGTTTCGGCACGGCACGGGACCGACACGGCGAGATCTTGGAGCCCGAGGCCGGAATCGAACCGGCGACCTGCTCATTACGAGTGAGCTGCTCTGCCGACTGAGCTACCCGGGCGCGGCCCGGAGACTGTAGCCGCTAGCGGGGCGGGTGCAGCTTCAGGAACAGGGCCTGCAGCAGGAGGGGCACGCTGGGGTTGCGTTCGAGGTGCTGGGCGGCCGCTGACACGGCGTCGAGGCCCTGCCCGGCTCTCCGGGCCAGCACCGGGTCGGCGCCGGCCAGGAGCACCAGCAGCTCCCGCTGCAGGATCGAGAGGCCGAACCGGAGCTCGTCGTCACGCAGGCGCTTCAGCTCCCGGCGGTGACGGTCCTGGAGATCCTTGCGCTGCCCGGCGGCGCCCCGCTGGCCGGTGGCCTCGACGCGGGCCTCGAAGGCGGCCAGCTCGGCCTTGTGGCGGGCCTCCAGGGGCCCGACCGCGGCGGCGTCGAGCAGGGCGACGGCTTCAGTGGCGAGCGCAGCGGCGGCCGCCCCCGTGCCGTCGAGGCGGCGGGCGACGGACTGCCAGAACTCGACGCGCTGGGCCAGCCGGTCATCGGCCGCCAGCAGGCGGGCCCGGTCGAGGTTCCCCGCCGCTGCGGTCGCCGCCTTGGCGGCCCGGTCGGGAGCGGCACCCTCGTCGACGAGCACGGCGGTGATCTCGTCCGCTCCCAGGCCCCGGAAGTCGATCCGGACGCAGCGGCTGGCGATCGTGACCAACTCCGGGGGCAGGTGCTCGGCCAGGATCACGAAGACCGTCGATGCGGGCGGCTCCTCGATGATCTTGAGCAGAGTGGGACCGGCCTGCTGCACGAGGTGGAAGTCGACGAGCACGAGCACCTTGCGGGAGCCCTCGACGGGCGATCGCAGGGCGAGCCGGATGATCTCGCGGGCCTGCTCGACGGAGATCGACGCCCCCTCGCGCTCGACGACCACCAGGTCGGGGTGCTGCTCGGCCATCGCGCGACGGCACGCGTCGCAGTCGCCGCATCCGCCCCGGGGGCACAGCAGCGCCGAGGCGAAGGCCCGGGCCGCCGCCCGCGGTCCCGCCCCGGCGGGCCCGAGCAGCAGATAGGCGTGGACCGGTGCGCGCTCGGCGCTGCGCAGGGCGGCGACGGCGTCACCCTGGAACCGCACCGCGGCCCACAGGGCGTCGACCGACGGGGCCCGGGCCACCGGAACCTCGGCCGCGGCAGCAACCGGCGGCACCGGCTCGGCGAGCACCGGCTCGGCAGGCACCGGCTCGGCGAGCACCGGCTCGGCAGGCACCGGCTCGGCGAGCACCGGCTCGGCAGGCACCGGCTCGGCAGGCACCGGCTCGGCGGGCGGCGGTTCGACGATGCGCTCGTCGACGACCTCGGGCTCACCTGCTTCCGGATCGGGGTTGGTCGCCTCGACCAGGGCCGCCTCGCGCTCGGCGATCACGTCCTCGTCCACCAGGGCGAGGGGCTGGGCCTCGACCGGCGGGTCGGATGGCGGCGCGGCGAGGACCAGGTAGTCGTCGGCGTCGAAGAGGCTCACCGGCGGGAGGATAGGGCGGGTCAGCGGGCGGCGAGCACGGCCTCGAGGACCGAGGCGGCCACGGCGTCGGCGTCGCGGTCGCCATCGACGACGGCCCAGGGGCCCCCGGCCGAGGCGGCGGCGAGCTCGTCGAAGCACCCGGCCACCCGGGCCATGAAGTCCCGGCCGGATCGCTCGAGGCGGTCGACGCCGTCGTCGCCCCGGCCTGCCCGCAGGCGCTGCCAGGCGGTGTCGACGGGCAGGCGGACGAGCACGGTCAGGTCGGGCCACAGTCCGTCGGTCGCCCAGTGGTTCACGGCGCGGACGGCCTCCACGCCCAGCCCCCGGCCGGCGCCCTGGTAGGCGAGCGACGAGGCGGCGTAGCGATCCGACACCACGAGGCGGCCGGCAGCCAGCGCCGGGCGGACGACCTCCTCCACGTGCTGGGCCCGGGCGGCGGCCAGCATCAGGACCTCGGCCCGGTCCCCGACGTCGACCCCGTCCCCGGGCCACAGCCACAGCGAACGCAACCGCTCACCGAGCGGCGTGCCCCCCGGTTCGCGCGTCAGCAGCGCGGTCGGCCCGAGGGCGTCGACCAACCGGGCCGCCTGGGTGGACTTGCCCGACCCGTCGATGCCCTCGATGGCGACGAAGCGGCCAGGCGGAGCGCTCACGGACGGGCCCGGCCGGCGACCTTCTTCACCGCCGACTTCTTCACCGCCGACTGCTTCACCGCCGACTTCTTCACCGCCGACTGCTTCACCGCTGATTTCTTCGCCACGACCTTCTTCACGGCCACCTTCGCTGCTGCCTGCTTCGCCGGTGCCCGCTTCGCCGTCGACCCCGAACCCCTCGTGGTGGCGCCGACCGAGGACCGCTTGACCCCGCCCCGCTTGATCGTCACCGCCGGCTCCGAGGCGAGCTTCAGGCGCCGCTCGGCCAGCAGCTCGGAGGCCCGTTCGACCGTGATCGTGGCGATGTCGTCACCCTTGCGGAGGGAGGCGTTGGTCTCCCCATCGGTGACGTAGGCGCCGAATCGACCGTCCTTGATCACCATGGGCCGACCGCTGACCGGGTCGGACCCGACCTCGCGCAACGGCCCGGCGGGCGCCCCGCGGCGGCCGCGCTGCTTGGGCTGGGCGTAGATGGCGACGGCCTCGTCCAGCGTGATCGTGAGGAGCTGCTCCTCGCCGGCCAGGTTGCGCGAGTCGGCACCCTTGCGCAGATAGGGACCGAACTTGCCGTTGGCGGCGACGATCTCCTGCCCATCGGAGGGATCGACGCCCACGACCCGGGGCAGCGTGAGCAGGGCCAGGGCCTGCTCCAGGGTGACGGTGTCGACCGACATCCCGGCGAACAGCGACGACGTCGCCGGCTTGGGGTCCTTCGATCCCTTCGGCGGCACCTCGCCGAGCTGCACGTAGGGCCCGAACCGCCCGGCCTTGGCGAAGACGGTGAGACCCGTTGCCGGGTCCGTGCCCACCACGCGGTCGCCCTTGGGCGCCTGGAGGAGCTCGAGCACCCGCTCGACCGTCAGCTCGTCGGGGGCGAGATCCTCCGGCACCGAGGCGGTCTCGTCGCCACGCTTCACGTAGGGCCCGTAGCGGCCCGGCTTGACGGCGATCTCGTGACCCTCGTCATCGGCACCGAGCACGATCGTGTTGATCTCGGCGGCGTCGATGGAACCGGTCCGGTCGTCGACGAGGACCTTCAGCCCGACCTCGGTGAGCGACGGGGCGCCGCCCCCTCCGCCACCCGTGCGGACACCGGCCGGGCCCGCCGACCCCGGACCACCGCCGGCCCCGAAGTAGAAGCGGGTGAGCCACGGCGTCAGCTCCTGCTCGCCGCTGGCGATCGAGTCGAGCTCGTCCTCCAGGCGGGCCGTGAAGGCGTAGTCGACGAGGTCGCCGAAGTGCTGCTCCAGCAGGCTCACGACGGCGAACGCCGTGAAGGAGGGGACCAGCGCCGGGCCCTTCTTCCAGACGTAGCCCCGGTTCTGGACCGTCTCCATGATCGATGCGTAGGTCGATGGCCGACCGACTCAGAGCTCCTCGAGGGCCTTGACCAGCGACGCCTCCGTGTAGCGGGCGGGCGGCTGCGTGGAATGGCCCTTGGGGTCGATGCTCAGCGCGCGTACGGTCTGGCCGACGCGGAGATCGGGGAGACGTGTCTCACGGTCCTCCAGCTCGGCTTCGGGGTCGTCGGAGCCCTCGACGTAGGCCCGCAGGAACCCCGGGAACGTGATCACCTTGCCGGACGCGGCGAACTCGGCGTCCTCACCGGTACGGGAGCGGGCCGCCAGACGCACCTGCGCGCTCGTGCCGGTGGCGTCGGACATCTGCGAGGCGATCGTCCGCTTCCAGATGAGCTCGTAGAGGGCCAGCTCATCGGGGCCGAGCTCCCCGCGCAGCGCGGCGGGGGTCCGGAAGCTCTCGCCCGCAGGGCGGATCGCCTCGTGGGCCTCCTGCGCGTTCTTGACCTTCTTCACGTAGGTGCGCGGCGAGGCTGGCAGGTACTCGGGCCCGTAGAGCTCGAGCACCTGGGAGCGGGCGGCCGCCAGGGCCGTCTCCGACAGGTTCGTGCTGTCGGTGCGCATGTAGGTGATGTAGCCGTTCTCGTACAGGCGCTGGGCGACGCCCATGGTGCGCTGGGACGAGAACCGGAGCTTGCGGCCCGCCTCCTGCTGCAGCGTCGAGGTCATGAACGGCGCATACGGGGAGCGCTTGTAGGGCTTCTGGTCGACCGAGCGGACCGTCACGTCCACGCCCTCGAGACGGCCGGCGAGCGCCACCGCATCAGCCTCGCCGAGCACCACGACGTCGGAGGTCAGGCGGCCGACCTCGTCGAAGTCGCGACCGCTGGCCAGGCGTCTGCCGTCGAGGGCGACGAGCGCGGCATCGAAGGCGTCGGCGGCGGACGCGGGGGTGAAGCGCCCCTCGAGGTCCCACCAGCCGGCGGCCCGGAACCGCATGCGGGCCCGTTCGCGCTCGACGATGAGCCGCGTCGCCACGCTCTGCACCCGACCCGCCGAAAGGCCCGGCATGATCTTCTTCCACAGCACGGGCGAGACCTCGTAGCCGTAGAGGCGGTCCAGGATCCGGCGGGCCTCCTGGGCGTCGACCAGGTCCCGGTCGAGCTCGCGCCACTCCTCGACGGCGCGCTGGATCGCCGGTCGGGTGATCTCGTGGAACACCATCCGCTTCACCGGGATCCGCGGCTTGAGCACCTCGAGGAGGTGCCAGGCGATGGCTTCGCCTTCGCGGTCCTCGTCCGTGGCCAGGTAGAGCTCGCTGGCGCCCTTCAGCAGGTCCTTCAGGCGGGCGACCTGGGCCTTCTTCTCGGGGGCGACCAGGTAGAGGGGCTTGAAGCCGTGGTCGACGTCGACCCCGAGCTTGGCCCACGGCTTGCCCTTCTCCGATGCGGGGACGTCCGCCGCCCGGCGGGGCAGGTCACGGATGTGACCGATGGAGGCCTCGACGGCGAAGCCCGAGCCGAGGAACCCGGCGATCGTCTTGGCCTTGGCCGGGGACTCCACGATGACGAGGGGTCGGCCCTCGGGCGCGGAACGGGACGATCGGGGGGATGCCATGGCCGAAGCAGGTTCGGTCGGGCCGGTACCCGCTGTCAAGCCTCGCCGACGCGGATCACGGCGCCAGGCGTCACCCGGGCCGTCGGGATGGCGGCCCCGGGTCGTCCCCGCTGAGCCGAACTTCACGGCCCGTCATGACCATCCACCCATCGTGGCCGTCAGCGGTGTACAAACAGTCGTTCTTCCGGATTCGCACTTCCCTGCGGAAAGGTCACCACGGTGAAGCTACGCCCTCTCTTCGGTATCGGCGCGTCGGTGGCGGTGGCCGCCGCCCTCCTCGCCGGTGGGTTCCCGGTCGGCCCCGCGTCGGCCCAGACCGACGCCAAGGTCCGGGTGGTGCACTTCTCGCCCGACGCTCCGGCCGTGGACGTCTACGTGGACGGCAAGGTCCGGTCCAAGAACCTGGCCTACGAGCGAGCCTCCCCGTACATCGACGTGCCCGCCGGCAAGCACACCTTCGCCGTGCGGCCCACCGGGGCCGCTCCCGAGAGCGCTGCGGTGATCACGTCGGAGGTCACGCTGACCGGCGGCAAGGCCTACACCTTCGCTGCTCTCGGCAAGGTCGCCTCCATCCAGGGCAAGCTCTTCGACGACGACAACACCCCGCCGGCGGCCGGCAAGGTGAAGCTGCGCGTGATGCACGCCGCCCCGGACGTCCCGGCCGTCGACATCGCCCCGAAGGGTGGCCAGCCCCTGGTCAAGGCCCTGACGTTCCCCGATGCGTCGCCGTATCTGACCCTCGACGCCGGCAACTACGAGGTCGAGGTCCGCGCCGCCGGCACCACCACGGCGCTGCTGTCCAGCACGGTCGTGCTGGCCGAGGGTGGCGTCTACTCGGTGGCCGCCATCGGCGGTGCTGACAAGGCTGCCAAGCTGCGTGGCCTGATCGATCTCGCCGCCGGTTCGGCGCCGCCGTCCACGGCCGCGGCGGCGACCACCGCGGCCGCCCCCTCCACCGCCGCCGCCGCCGGAGCCACCACGACCGCCGCCGTGACGACCGCCGCCGCGGGAGCCACCACGACCGCCGCCGCCGTGCCCACCACGACCGCAGCCCCCACCACGACCGCAGCCCCCACCACGACCGCAGCCCCCACCACGACCGCTGCGCCCGTCGACACCGAGGCTCCCATCGACACCGAGGCTCCCATCGACACCGAGGCCACGGCCGAGACGGTGCCCTCGACCGAGCCCGCCGTTCCCGCCGGCGGTGCCGGCACCGGCGCCGGTGGGCTCACCGGCACCGGCGGCTCGCTGACCCTCGCCGGGCTCCTGGCCATCGCCGCAGCGACGCTCGGCATGGCGACGATCCGCCGCCGCCGGGCCTGACCCGCAGCGACCGGGACCCGAGCCCGGCCGCCGGCGGTCCGTGCCCAAGCCCCCTCCCCGTCATGCCGCCCCCCGGGGGCGGATGTCGGCGCGCCCGGTCACGCCACGACACGCCGCCGTCCAGGACCTGCGACCGGGCGGTGGTCGGGGCGCCGGCGCCACGGTGGTGGGCCTCGCCGCTCTGACCGCCGGTGCGGCCGTCATGGCCGTCAGCTCGGTCGCCACCGTTCCCCTGGCGGCCCTGGCCCCGAGCGGTGGCCCGCAGGGCGTGTCCGACCCGCGCGGCCCGGCCGCCGAGGTCTCGGTGTCGGCGGCCTCCGACGGGTCGGTGCCGGGTGCGGACTCCCCCGATGCCAGCGACGGCACCGGCAGCACCGGTGACGACGGCAGCACCGGTGACGACGGCAGCACCGGCCGGGATGGTGTGGTGCCCGTCGACCGACCCGATGCCGGGCGCGACAACGGCGGCTCCGTCCGGCGGCCGCCGTCGGCGGCCCGCACCACGGCCGACCCGGCGTTCGTCCGGGTGGGCACCATCGGGGCGACGAGCGCGCTGATCCCGCTCGGACTGCACGACGACGGCACGCTCGAGGTGCCGGTCGATTTCGCCGTGGCGGGCTGGTACGCCCTCGGACCGCGTCCCGGAGACGTCGGCGCCGCCGTCATCGCCGGCCACCTCGACTCCTACAACGGCCCGGCCGTCTTCGCCCGGCTCCCCGAGGTCCAGCCCGGTGACGACATCGAGGTCACCCGCAAGGACGGGTCGATCGTGCGGTTCGTCGTCACCCGCATCGACCTCTATCCGAAGGACCGGTTCCCCACGATGGCCGTCTACGGGCCCACCCCGGGGCCCGAGCTGCGCCTGATCACCTGCGGCGGCACCTTCGACCGGTCCCGGGGGTCGTACCGGGACAACGTCGTCGTCTACGCCCGCATGATCGGGGCCTGAGCCGGTCGCCGGTTCAGCGGGCGGCGCGCCCGACGTGCTGCTGGCGCCGGTGTCGGAGCACCTCGATGGCCACCGGCACCAGGGAGATGGCCACGACGACGAGGGCGAGCAGCTCGATCTTGTCCCCGAGCCACTCGAAGCGACGCCCGAGCGCCCAGCCGGCGCCCGTCACCCCGACCGCCCACAGGAGCCCGCCGATGAGGTTGAACGCCACGAAGGTCCGGTAGGCCATGCCGGCGGTCCCGGCGACGATCGGGGCGAACGTCCGCACGATCGGGACGAACCGGGCCAGCACGATGGTGCGGGGGCCCTGCTGCTCGAAGAACCGCTGGGCCGTCACGACGTGCTGGCGCCGGAAGATCCGGCCGTTCTCCCGGTCGAACAGCGGCGGGCCGACCTTGCGGCCGAACAGGTAGCCGACCTGGTCGCCGAGCACGGCGGCGGCGAAGCAGACGACCAGGACGAGCACGATCGGCTGGTCGAAGGTGCCGGTGGCGACGAGCAGTCCGGCGGTGAACAGGAGCGAGTCGCCCGGCAGGAAGAACCCGATGAGCAGGCCGGACTCGGCGAAGACGATCGCCGCCAGCAGCGCCAGCCCACCGGTGTCGATCAGCCGCTTGGGGTCGAGGCCGAGCACGGCGAGGTGCTGGGCGATCACTGCGGTCATGCGACGGTCTCCTGGGGGACGTGCGCCGGGCTGGCGCGCCTCAGGCTATCGGCGCCCTCCCGGGCCGCCCTGAGGCGGACGGTGTGTTCCGGGGCACGGACGGGCGGACCGCCGCGGAACGCGGACGGGCCCGCCCGACCGCAGCGGTCGGACGGGCCCGTCATGGGTCGATCGTGGGTCGATCAGCCGGCGATCAGCCGGCGATCGGCTGGTCGGTCAGCCGAGGGTCGACTTCTGCCGGGTCGTGAAGACGATGGCGCCAGCGAGCACGACCAGTGAGACGCCGGCGATGGCGTAGCGGGCCGCATCGTTGTCCGACGTCGAGATGATGGCGGGGAGCACGACCAGCGACACCAGGTTCATCACCTTGATGAGCGGGTTGAGCGCCGGGCCGGCCGTGTCCTTGAAGGGATCGCCGACGGTGTCGCCGATGACGGCAGCCTTGTGGGAGTCCGACCCCTTGCCGCCCTCGTGGCCGTCCTCGATGTACTTCTTGGCGTTGTCCCAGGCGCCACCGGCGTTGGACAGGTAGTTGGCCATGAGCTGGCCGCAGAGGATCACGGCGACGAGGAACCCGCCGAGTGCCTGCCAGGAGATGCCGAAGCCGACGATGATCGGGGTCAGCACGGCGAGGAGGGCCGGCGTGGTGAGCTCCCGCAGTGACGCCGCCGTGCAGATGTCGATGACGGGGCCGTAGTCGGGCTTCTTCGTCCCGGCCATGATCTTGCCGTCGGCGAACTGGTTGCGGACCTCCTGCACCACCACACCGGCGGTGCGGCCCACGGCGCGGATGGCCATGGCCGAGAACAGGAACGGCACGGCGCCGCCGATGAGCACGCCGATGAACACCTTCGGGTCGGCGACGTTGATGGGCAGCAGGTCGAACACGCCACGCTGGGTCTTCTCGGCGGCTTCGACGATCTCCTTGGTGAGGACCTCACCGTTCTGGGCGACGATCTTGCCGATGCCACCCTTGGCGACGCCTTCGATGAACGCCGCGAAGAGCGCCACCGCGGCGATCACCGCAGAGCCGATGGCGAAGCCCTTGGTGACGGCCTTCGTCGTGTTGCCGACGGCATCAAGCGAGACCATGATCCGCTCGGCCTCGCCGTGGAACTCGCCGGACATCTCGGCGATGCCGGCGGCGTTGTCCGACACCGGGCCGAACGTGTCCTCGGAGACGATGACGCCGGTGGTGGCGAGCATGCCCATGCCGGTGAGGGCGACGAGGTAGAGGGAGAACTGCAGGTTGCCACCGCCGAGGCCGAGCGACACGCCCAGCGAGATGGCGATGGCGACGACCGCGTAGACCGACGACTCGAGGCCGGCCGAGGTTCCGGAGAGCACGACCGTGGCGGGCCCGGTGCGGGCCGACTCGGCGATCTCCTTCACCGGCTTGTAGTGGGTGGCCGTGTAGTACTCGGTGAGGCGGGAGACGACCTGGGCGAGCACGAGGCCGATGATGACGGCGAGCGCGCACCGCAGGCCCTCGTGGAAGCCGCCGCCGCCCTTGTCGCCGACGTAGCCGAGGCCGAGTGCGAGGGTACCGATGAGCGTGATGATGCCGGCGGTGAGGAAGCCGCGGTTGATCGGCTTCAGCGCGTCGGTCTCACCGGGACGGGCCTTCACCGCGTAGATGCCGGCGATCGAGGCGATGACGCCCACGGCGCGGGCGGCCAGCGGGAACACGAGACCGTACGCCGGGTTGGCGCCGATCGAGTTGAACGCGGCGACACCGAGGATGATCGATGCGACGAGGGTGACCTCGTAGCTCTCGAAGAGGTCGGCGGCCATCCCGGCGCAGTCGCCCACGTTGTCGCCCACGTTGTCGGCGATCGTGGCCGGGTTCCGGGGGTCATCCTCGGGGATGCCCGCCTCGACCTTGCCGACGAGGTCGGCGCCGACGTCGGCGGCCTTGGTGAAGATGCCGCCACCCACGCGCAGGAACAGCGCCAGCAGCGAGCCACCGAAGCCGAAGCCGACGAGGATCACCGACGACGAGTTCTGGAAGATGGCGATGATCACGGTGGCGCCGAGCAGGCCCAGGCCGACCGTGAACATGCCGGCGATCCCGCCGGTCTTGAAGGCGGCGTCGAGCGCCTTGGGCATCGAGTTGGTGAGGGCGGCGGCGGCCGTGCGCACGTTGCCGCGGGTGGCCAGCGTCATGCCGATGTAGCCGGTGAGACCCGAGGCGACGCATCCGAGGATGAACGCCAACGTGCGCCACAGACCGGCCTCGAAGAAGCTGAGCGCCACGGTCTCGTCAGGCTTCTTGATCGCCGTCGACGTCACGAAGACGATGATGGCCAGGGGTACGAGGATGATGGCGATGGTCTTGAACTGGCGCTTCAGATAGGCCCAGGCACCTTCCTGGATGGCGGCGGCGATCTCCTGCATCTTCGGAGTGCCCTGGTCCATGGCCAGCACGCCCTTCATGAGGACGAAGCCGACGACGATGGCCAGCAGGGCGGCGAGTCCGGAGAGCAGCAGGACGAGCTTCTCCCCTCCGGCGAGGGTGAAGACCTGATACCCCCCTTCTGCACCGAGCACGGTGAGGTTCATGCCGAACGTTCCTTTCGGGTCTTGGGGGTGGTGGGGGTGGTGGAGCGGAGGTCGACGTTGCGGGCGTCGACCGGTTCGGTCTCGGGCCGCCCGGGGCTGTCGACGGCGACCAGTGAGGTCACCTTCACGAAGATCCGCTGGGCGAGACGCTCGCCGATGGTCTGCTCGAGACCCTCGACGGCGACCACGACGGGACCGTCGAAGGGGTGCTTGCGCAGGACCTCGAGGTGGGCCCCGGGGCGGACCCCGAGCGACTCGAGGAACTCGAGGATCTCGGGCTCGGTGGACCCGGAGATGGCGACGACGCCGGCCTGGCCCGGGGTCATCTCGTCGAGCGACGGGAGCTGCTGCACGCGGTCGAGATCGCGGCCCGGGATGGGGAAGCCGTGCGGGCAGGTGGTCGGGCGGCCGAGCGCCTCGAAGAGCCGTTCCTCGACCTCGTCGGGCAGCTCGTGCTCGAAGGCGCCGGCGAGACGGTCGGCCTCCTGCCAGGCGTAGCCGAGCATGTCGGACAGGAACCGCTCGACGATGCGGTGGCGCCGGATGGCGGCGACGGCCATCTGGCGACCGGCCTGGGTGAGCTCGACCCCTCGGTAGGGGCGGTGGTCCACCAGGCTCCGCTCGGCCAGGCGCTTGACCGTGGTGGTGACCGTTCCCGGGGCGATGCCGAGGTGCTCGGCCAGGGCTCCGGTGTGCGCGTCGGAGCCACCCTTGGACAGGCGGTACACCGCCTTCAGCATCTCCCGTTCCGATCTGGAGATCGGCGAATCCATAGTTGACAAACCCCAACCCGAAGTTTCGGTCCTCCAAAACCATAGTTGCAGCCCATCGAAGACGGCAACGTCGGACCGGGATCGGGGCCACCCGGGCCACGTCCGTGAACCGTTCGGCCCGGCCGTGCGTACCCTCTTGCCATGACGCGCTCCCGCCGCCCCGGATTCGCCGGCCCAACCGCCACCCATCTCGCCGGCCCAACCGCCACCCATCTCGCCGGCCCACCCGCCACCCATCTCGCCGGCCCGCCCGCCACCCGGGCTCTCCGGGCCGTTCTGGCCGCCCTGGGCGCCGGCCTGCTCGCCCTCGCCGCCCTCCCGGCGACGGCCGTGCCCGCCGCCGTACCGGCCGCGGCGCCGACCAGTGCGCCGTCGGCCAGGACCGGGGCCCGGTGCACGACCGCCGGGGCCACCTCGGCCAACGGGCTGGTCTGCACCCGCCGAGCCGGACGGCTGGTCTGGGCCCGACCGGCGGCCACCACCACCGTCGCCGGGGCCGCCGCAGCCGCCGGGATCGACGGGGCGTGGAAGGCGCTGCCCGCGTCGGTCGTGGGCTACCGGGTCAAGGAGATCCTCAACGGCCAGAAGACCGAGGGTGTGGGCCGCACGAGTGCCGTCACGGGGACCCTGACCATCGCCGGCACGGCAGTCACGGCCACCGACCTCACCGTGGACATGAAGACCCTGACCAGCGACAGCGGCCGCCGGGACGGCGTGTTCCACCGCGAGATCATGGAGACGGCCACCTTCCCGACGGCGCGGCTCGTGCTCAAGGCGCCGATCCAGCTCGGCACGGTCCCCGCCGACCGGGTGCAGGTGACGTCGAAGGCAACGGTGTCGCTGACGCTGAAGAGCACCACGCGTGACGTTCCCGTCGATCTCGTCGCCCGCCGCAACGGAGCGACCATCGAGGTGAACGGCGCCATCCGCATCGTGTTCGCCGAGTGGGGGATCCCCAACCCGAGCCGACCACCGTTCGTCGAGACCGAGCAGGAGGGCCTGCTCGAGTTCCTCGTGGTCTTCGGGCGCTGAGCCGGCGAAGGCCGCGCAACACCACCCGTCATGGGCGAGTCACCCGATCCTGTCCGCCGGTCCCGTCGCCGGCGCAGGCTGCTGTGGGTCGGCGTCGCCGCGGCCGTCGCCGCCGTGGCCGGCTACGTCGGCGTGCCCTGGGTGTACATCAACTGGATCAAGGATCCCGCCCCGCCCCCGCTGAGCCTGGACAGCCTCGACAGCCTCGGCAGCCTCGACAGCCCGGACGGTCCGACCACGTCACCGCCCACGGGCGCGACGGGAGCACCCGCACCCGGCGATGCGGCGAACCGCACCTGGAAGGTCGTCGCCCCCTCCGTCGCCGGGTACCGCGTCCGGGAGGTGCTGAACGGGCAGCGGACGGAGGCGGCCGGCCGCACCGAGGCCGTCGAGGGCACGGTGAGCACGGAGGGGACCACCGTCACCGCCGCGGAGATCAGCGTCGACCTGGAGTCCATCACCAGTGACTCGGACCGCCGCGACGCCCAGTTCCGGGGACGGATCATGAACACCGCCGAGTTCCCCGTGGCGACCTTCGTCCTCGACGGACCCGTCGCCCTCGCCGCCCTTCCCGGGGCCACGCCGACGGCGACGGCCGTCACCGGGACGCTGTCCCTGCGCGGCGTGGAGCGCCCGGTCACGATCCAGGTGACGGCCCGCGCCGAGGGGACCGACGTGCTCGTGCAGGGTTCCGTCGAGATCGTGTTCGCCGACTTCGGCATCGAGGACCCGTCCCTCGGACCCGTCCGCACCGAGGACCGCGGCCTGATGGAGTTCGCCCTCCGACTCGCCCCCGCAGGGAGCTGAGCGCCCTCAGACCTGGTGGTCGGCCTGGCCGAAGAGCCGGTCGCCGGCGTCGCCCAGGCCGGGGACGATGTAGGCCTTCTCGTTGAGCGTGGGGTCCAGCGCCGCCGTCACGATGCGGAGATCGGGGCGGGCGGTGAGGGCCCGTTCCACGCCGGCGGGAGCGGCGATCACGTGCACGGTGGTGATGCGACCGGCTCCCCGGGCCGACAGCATGCCGCAGGTGAACGCCAGCGATCCGCCGGTGGCCAGCATCGGATCGAGCACGAACACGGCCCGGCCGGTGAGGTCCGAGGGGAGCTTGGCGGCGTACTGCTCGGGCTCGAAGGTCTCCTCGTTGCGGCGCAGGCCGACGATGGCCACCTCGGCTTCGGGGAGGGCCGACAGGAACCCGTCGAGCAGACCCAGCCCGGCCCGCAGGATCGGCACCAGCAGGGGACCGGGGGCCGCCAGGCGCGATCCCGACGCATCGACGTCGAGCGGCGTGCGGACCCGGACGGTCTCGACCGGCAGGTCCCGGGTGGCCTCGTAGGCCAGCAGCGTGGCCAGCTCGGTCACCGTCCGGCGGAACACCGGTGACGGCGTGGCGATGTCCCGCAGGACGGTCACGCGATGGGCGACGAGCGGATGGTCGAGCACGTTGAGGGCCACGGTCGAGCACCGTAGCCAGCCCAGCGGGCCCGTGTGCGCCGGCGGGCCGGGCCCTGGGGCCCGGTGGGTGGCTCAGTCGGCGGTGCGGCGCAGCACCCGGAGGCTCCCGCGACCGAGCCCGGTCTCCTCGGTGAAGCGACCCGACTCCAGCGCCCGCAGGTAGATCTCATAGGGCGGGCGACCGCCGTCGGCGGGGTCGGGGAACACGTCGTGGATGGCGAGCAGGCCACCGGTTTGCACGCGCGGCGACCAGCCGTCGAAGTCGGCATGGGCGATGTCATGGCCGTGACCGCCGTCGATGAAGAGGAAGGCGATCGGCGTGCGCCAGTGGCGGGCCACCGTCGCCGAGTCGCCCACGACGGCGATCACCACCGGCTCGAGACCGGCCAGCTCGACCGTCCGGCGGTAGATGGGCAGGGTGTCCATCCGGCCGCTGCGGGCGTCGACCAGGGTCGGGTCGTGGTGCTCCCAGCCGGCCTGGTTCTCCTCCGAGCCGCGGTGATGGTCGACGGAGAACAACACCGACCCGCCGTCCTCAGCGGCCGTGCCCAGGTAGATGGCGGACTTGCCGCAGTAGGCGCCGACCTCGAGCATGGGGCCGTCACCGGCCACGCTGCGGGCCGCTTCGTAGAGGGCGAGCCCCTCGTCGTCGGGCATGAACCCGATGGCGGCCCGGGCGGCCCGGAGGCGGTCCTCTCGCATCATCGCCCCGCGCTCGTCGTCGATGCCGTCCGGTTCGCCCGGGTCGAGGCCCGCTTCGTCGTGGCCGTCGTCGTGGCCGTCGTCGTGGCGGTCGTGGCCGTCGTCGTGGCGGCCGTCGTGGCGGTCGTCGTGGCGGTCGTCGTGGCGGTCGTCGTGGCCGTCGTGCAGACCCGGCGCTTGCCCACGGTGCGACAGACGATGACGGCCGGCCGGGTGGTGCGGGGCCGGGTGGTGCGGGGCCGGGTCGTGCTGGGCCGGGTCGTGCTGGGCCGGGTCGTGCGGGGCCGGGGGCGGGTCGTGGTGGTCACCGCCGGCGTCGCCGCAGTGCCCGGGCTGACGGCGCCCTCCTCGGCGACCGCGGGGACGCTGGACGCCGACGGCCCGCCCGTCGATGGGGCCGTGGAGGTGGTGGGGGACGCCCCCGGGGGCACCGACGACGCAGCCGGCGCCGACCCCGGGGGAAGGGACCCGGGTGGGGCGCCGGCGATCGGCCCCGGGGGCGCGCTGGAAGGCGGGGTGGACGGCGCGCCGCCGGACGCACCGGAGGACGGACCCGTGCCCACCGACGTCGATGGTGCCGTGGTCGACGCCCCCGGGCCGACCGGCACCGTGGTCCCCGGAGGCCACGGCAGGTCGAGGAAGGAACCGGGGCGGCGGACGTCTTCCTCGTCGGGCCCGCAGCGAAGGTCGCCCGGCCCCCGGAAGACGGGATCGACGACGGTCCGGCGCTCGGCGATCCGGGCCCCGATCGACCAGCGCCCGGCGCAGGGCATGGTCCACACCACGGTGTAGGTGACCTGGCTGCCCGCCGGGAGCGACGCCACCGAGTGGAACCACACGTTCGCCCGGGGATCCACCAGGCCCACCGGAGCGGCCGGTACCGGGTCCCCAACGGCGGGCACCGCCGTCAACGCCCCCGCCGCCCCCTGGGTGACGGCCGCCGGCGGCGCCGGGAAGCGAACGACGAGCTGCTGGTTGGCCACGGCCGTCGACGTCGGGTTGGTCACCTCGATGCGCAGGAGCTGCACCCCGACCGGATAGGAGCCGGCCGGGCCCGGGTCGTTGTCCCGGGGGACGGGGCGCAGGCGAACCTCCAGCGGCGGACCGGGCAGCGTCGTCGTGGTGGTCGTCGGCGGCAGCGGCGGAATCGTCGGACCCGCCGACTGGGCAGCCGCTGGGACGGTGCCGGCGAGCCCGACCCCCAGCCCGACCACCAGCCCGATCACCAGCCCGATGGCAAGCCCGGGGGCCGGCCCAGC
>JBIKWW010000307.1:0-4766 GCA_044356125.1 Acidimicrobiia bacterium | reverse complement strand
CTGCGCTCGATGACCGGCACGAACTCACCGGGCGACACCGGTCCCTCGCCCGGCCTGTCCCAACGGATCAGGGCCTCGAACGAGCTCACGACGGGTCCCGCTCCGGCTCCGGCCCCGCTGAGGTCGACCACCGGCTGGTAGGCCATCCAGAGCTGGTCGGTGCCGAGGGCCCGCCGGAACGTGTCCTCGAGGTCGTTGCGGCGCTCGATCTCGGCCGACAGGGCCCGGTCGTAGACCTCGATGACGCCACGGCCACGGGCCTTGGCCCGGTACACGGCCAGATCGGCGGCACGCAGCAACGACGACGCCGTCGCGTTCGCGTCGAGATCGAAGGCGATGCCGATGCTGGCCCCGATGGCGCAGAACCGGCCGTCGACCTCCACCGGAGGGGTGAGCACCTCGATGAAGCGCCGGGCCATGGCGAGGGCGTCCTCGGGTGAGCCCAGGCCCTCGGCGACCACGACGAACTCGTCGCCGCCGAGGCGTCCCAGCGTGTCTCCGGCCCGCACGGACGCCAGGAGCCGGTCGGCGCAGGCCCGCAGCACCTCGTCACCGACGGCGTGGCCGAAGGTGTCGTTGGCACGCTTGAACCCGTCGAGGTCGATGAACGCACAGGCCATCAGGCGTTGGTGGCGGCGGGCCCGTTCGATCGCACCCTCCAGGGCCCGGTGGATCGACTGCCGGTTGGGGAGCCCGGTGAGATCGTCGTGGCCGGCCTGGTGGATGAGGCGGGCCTGCAGGTCATCGCGGTTCACGATGGAGTCGCGCAGCAGCGCCACCGTTCCCCGCACGGAAGAGGCGAGGTCCCCGGGCAGCCACGTGTCGAGCACCGGCGCCCGCAGCTCGCCGTTGGCGATGGCCAGCACCTGGCGGTCCAGGGTCCGCAGGTTGGCGACCAGGTCGTTCACGGCCCGGGTCACCACGACGACCTCGAGCGGGCCGGCGTCGGGCATCGGCTTGGGGGGCAGCTGGCCGTTGGCGATGCGGGCGGCGCGCCCGGCGAGGTCCTCCAGCGGCAGCGACACCGAGAACGCCAGGCGCCGGGTGAGCACCAGGGTGAGCAGCAGCAGGGTGCCCGATCCGATGATGGCGACGAGCAACGCCGAGGACGCGTCGCGGCTGACCGTGCGGGCGGCGTCGGCGAGGTCGCGGGCACTGGCGGTGAGGACGTCGTCGGCCATCACCCCGGTGCCGAGGACGGTGCGGAACTCGCCCCCGGACCCGATGATGTTCGCCGTCAGCCGGGCCTGCGGAGCCGAGACGGGGCGGCGGGTCGCATGGCCGACGAGCGCCAGGGAGACGGTGTCCGCGTTCAGCTGGGCCTCCGGCGCAGCGAGCGCTTTGCCGATGATCCCGGGCATGGCGGCGTGCTGCTTGGACCCTTTGAGGTTGCGCCGGGCGGCGATGGTGAGCGGCCCGGCGTTGGGTTCGAGGTGGTCGAGGGTCTCGACGTAGGCGCCCCAGGCCGTGGCCAGCGCCACCCGCTTCGCCTGCTCGTCCCCGCCCTCCTGGCGCAGCGCCAGGAGGGTCTTCCCCAGCGTCTGCGCAGCGTCGGACATCTCGGTGGCGGTCAGCAGGGCGTCGAGCCGGTTCGCCATGCCCACGGTCGAGCGCAGGTCGCGCATGCTCGCCTGCAGGTCGGTGGTGTCGGCCCGGCGGAGCCCCATGACGTCGGCGCCGACGTCGTCCCAGGCGGCGGTGAACTGGTCCTCAGGGAGGTCGAGGCCGTCTCGGAGCTGTGCCAGCTCGGCACGGAGCTCGTCGAAGCGGGGATCGTCGAGGGCGGCGTCGGCGGCGGGCCGCACCTCGGCGAGGCGGGTCACGGGGTCGAACCCGAGCAGCAGGCGGATCATGGGTGGGGTCACGCCCAGGTCGCGGGTCGCCACGAGGGTCTGGGACGGGATCCGCTCGTCACCCAGGGCGGCGCCGGCGCGGAGCACCTCGAGGAGACTGTCGACGTGGTGCTCGACCTTCCGGGCGGCCTGCAGCTCGGACCAACGCGCCGCCGTGAACAGCGACGTCCCGGCCACGACGCCGAGCAGCGGCACGGCCACGAGCATGGCGAGCCGGGCCCGCAGCCCGCGCCCGCGGCGGGGCCGGTCGAGCCTCCCAGCTCCGCCGGTTCTCGTGTCCGTCACGCCGTCAACCATCGGCCGGGAGCGGCCGGGCTTGAGCGGTGACCGGCATGGACCGGGCACCTACCACGCAGCGCAGCCAGGTCGGCCGCGCCGGGTCAGAACAGGATGACCGAGCGGGCGACGGTGCCCTGCTTCATGGCGGCGAACCCGTCGTTGATGTCATCGAGCCGGATCCGCGCGCTGACGAGCTCGTCGAGCTTCAGGCGGCCCTGCATGTAGAGGTCGACGTAGCGGGGCATGTCGATGGGGAAGCGGTTCGATCCCATGTTGGAGCCCTGGATGCGGCGCTCGTGCAGGAAGTGGGCTCCGGACAGCTCGATCTTCTGGCCGACCGGGATCATGCCGATGACCGTCGCCGTGCCCCCCTGGCGCAGCATGTAGAAGGCCTGCTCGGCGGCGTTCTTGTTGCCGATGGCCTCGAAGGCGTGGTGCACGCCGCCCCGGGAGAGCTCGAGGACGGCCTTGACCGGGTCGGTGCCGCTGGCGTCGATCACGTCGGTGGCGCCGAACTCCTGGGCCAGCTCGAGCTTGGCCGGGTTCATGTCGACGGCGATGATGCGTGCCGCCCCGGCGATGCGGGCACCCTGCACGACGTTGAGGCCGATGCCGCCGCATCCGATCACGGCCACGCTCTCGCCCGCCTCGATCCGGGCCGTGCGGAACACGGCGCCGAGGCCGGTGGTCACGCCGCATCCGATGAGCGCCGCCCGGTCGAGCGGCATGCCCTTGTCGATGGCGACGACCGCGTGCTCGTGGACCAGCATCATCTCGGCGAACGAGGAGAGCTGCAGGAACTGGTGGACCGGCTCGCCGTTTCGGGTGATGCGACCCGGCCGCTGCAGCCCGGCCTTGCTGGTGCAGATGGAGAGGCGGCCCGTCAGGCAGTTCTCGCACGCTCCGCAGTAGGCCGACAGGCACGTGATGACGTGGTCCCCGGGGCGCACCGCCCGCACGCCCTCGCCGACGGCCTCCACGACACCGGCCGACTCGTGCCCGAGCACCGCCGGGCAGGGGTGCGGGTAGAGGTTCTCCATGAAGTGGAGATCGGAGTGGCACAGCCCGGCGGCCACGGTCCGCACGAGCACCTCGCCGGGCCCCGGCTTGTCGATGGCGACGTCGCCGATGACGAGGGCTCCGGGCTGGGATTCGAGGATGGCAGCGCGCATGGCCGTGACGCTACGGCGGTCGGCCGCGTCGGTCCACCCGGTCGGTCCACCCGTACCGGACCGGAGCCCGATGGCCCCGGGTGCGCGATCCTGGGTCCGTGCCCGCCCGTGAGCCCCGTCCCGTTACCGGTCGTGACCCCCGGCGCGATCCCGGCGACGGTCCGGTGGCGCCGGCGCCGCGGCGTCCGTTGACAGCGAGCTCGGTGCTGTCCGCTCTGACCAGGGCCGTGCGCTCCCGTCGGGTCCCCCCCGGTGCCGGGGGCGGAGCACCGCGGCGGCGACTGCTGTCGGGCGGTGGCGAGGTGGTCCGGGTCCGCATCGCCTACGCACCCCGCCGCGACGGCGACCCGGACCCGGGCGAGGTCGTGTGGACCTGGGTTCCCTACGAGGAGGACCCGTCCCAGGGCAAGGACCGCCCGGTGATCGTCATCGGGCTCCTCGACGGCGGGCTCGTGGGGGTTCCCCTGACCAGCAAGCCGGGCCGCAGCCGGTTCCGGCTCGGCCGCGGCGACTGGGACGGCAATGGGGCGGTGAGCTGGGCCAAGCTGGACCAGCTCGTGCGGATCGCGGCCGCTGACATGCGACGCGAGGGAGCGGCCCTCGACGGTGGGCGCTTCCGGGGCCTCGTCGAGGAGCTCCGGCGGCGCTACGGGATCAACGACGCAGACCCGGCTGGGATGCCGGGGCGGCCCGCTCGGTAGGTTCCCGGCATGAGCCTCGAATCGACCCCCGGTGGCGGCGACCCGCGCGAGCGGGTGAGGTCCGAGGTGCTGTCGTGGCTCGACGGGCACTGGACGGGCGAGCACGACCTCGTCGCCTGGCGGGAGCTGCTCACCGACGCCGGCTGGATGGTGCCCTCGTGGCCGGCCGGTCAGCTCGGCCGGGGCCTCCCGCCTTGGGCGGACGCCGTCGTCGCCGATGCGGTGCGCGGCCACGGCGCGGTCGGTGCGCCCGTCGGCGCCGGCATGTCGCTGGTGGTGCCGACCATGCACGTGCACGCGTCCGACGCCGTCCGCCGGGAGTTCATGCGCCCCACCCTGGCCGGCGCGCTCACGTGGTGCCAGCTCTTCAGCGAGCCCGTCGCCGGATCCGACCTCGCCGGTCTGCGCACCACCGCCGTGCTCGACGGTGACGAGTGGGTCGTCAACGGGCAGAAGGTGTGGAACACGAGCGCGCACCACGCCGACTACGGCCTGCTGCTGGCCCGCACCGACTGGGACCAGCCCAAGCACCGGGGCCTCACCATGCTCCTGCTCCCGATGCGCCAGCCCGGGGTCGAGGTGCGGCCACTGCGGCAGATGAACGGCCACGCCTCGTTCAACGAGGTGTTCATGACCGACGCCCGCATCTCCGCCCATCACAGCGTGGGTGCGGCGGGGGACGGGTGGCGGGTCGCCCTCACGACCCTGGCCCACGAACGGCGCTTCGGCGCCATGGGGCGGCCCCGCCTCGCCGGGGTCGG
>JBIKWW010000025.1:0-16212 GCA_044356125.1 Acidimicrobiia bacterium | reverse complement strand
CGGGGGTCGGCGAGCAGGGAGGTGAATGACCCGGCCGGGCGGCCGGCGGCGCTCAGGGCGATCGGGTCAGGCTGGCGCGTCCATCCGTTCGACGACGATCGGGCCGGGTCGGCGCCCGGACGGGGGGCGGTGGCGACGGGGGTGGTCGGCGGGGCCGTGGTCGGCGGATCCTCGACTCGGACGCAGCCGGTCAGCCCGACGGCCACCGCGACCAGCAACGCGACCGGCACCGGCGACGCCAGCACCGACCGCAGCACGGACCGGCGCGCCGGTCGCCATCCGGGCAACGATCCCCACGTCCGACCTGACACGACCGGCATCCTGTCATGGGTGCCGGGGCAAGGGGGTGGGCGACCGGGAGCCTGGCGCCCCTCAGCCCCGCATGGCCGCCTCGAGGCGGCGGTTGATCGCCTCGAGGTACTCCTCGGTGGTCAGCCACGGCTGGTCGCGCGAGATCAGCAGGGCCAGGTCCTTGGTCATCTCACCGGCCTCCACCGACTCGACGCACACCCGCTCGAGCTTCTCGGCGAAGTCGATGAGGGCGGCGTTGTCGTCGAGCTTGCCGCGGTGGATCAGGCCGCGGGTCCAGGCGTAGATCGAGGCGATCGGGTTGGTGGAGGTCTTGTTGCCCTTCTGGTGCTCGCGGTAGTGACGGGTCACCGTGCCGTGGGCGGCCTCGGCCTCGACCGTGCGTCCGTCGGGCGTCATGAGCACGCTCGTCATCAGGCCGAGCGACCCGAAGCCCTGGGCGACGATGTCGGACTGCACGTCGCCGTCGTAGTTCTTGCAGGCCCACACGTACCCGCCCTCCCACTTCAGGGCGGAGGCGACCATGTCGTCGATCAGGCGGTGCTCGTAGGTGAGGCCCTTGGCCCGGTACTCGGCGGCGAACTCGGCATCGAAGACCTCCTGGAAGAGGTCCTTGAACTGGCCGTCGTAGGCCTTGAGGATCGTGTTCTTGGTGCTCAGGTACACGGGGTACTCGCGGGCCAGGCCGTAGCGGAAGCTGGCCCGGGCGAAGTCCCGGATCGAGTCGTTGAAGTTGTACATCCCCATGGCCACGCCGCCGTCGGCACCGAAGCGGGCGACCTGGAACTCCATGGGCTCGCCGCCGTCGTCGGGCTGGAAGGTGATGGTGACCGTGCCGGCACCCGGGACCTTGAAGTCCGTGGCCTTGTACTGGTCCCCGTGGGCGTGGCGGCCGACGACGATCGGCTTGGTCCAGCCGGGCACGAGCCGGGGGATGTTGGAGATGATGATCGGCTCACGGAAGATGACGCCGCCGAGGATGTTGCGGATCGTCCCGTTGGGCGACTTCCACATCTTCTTGAGGCCGAACTCCGCGACCCGGGCCTCGTCGGGCGTGATCGTGGCGCACTTGACGGCCACGCCGTGGCGCTTGGTCGCCTCGGCCGAGTCGATGGTGACCTGGTCCCCGGTGGCGTCACGGTGCTCGATGCCGAGGTCGTAGTAGTCGAGCTCGATGTCGAGGTACGGCAGGATCAGCTTGTCCTTGATGAACTGCCAGATGATGCGGGTCATCTCGTCCCCGTCCATCTCCACGACGGGGTTGTCGACCTTGATCTTCGCCATGTCGCTCGCGCTCCTCGGTGCCCGGGCCCTTCCATCGGAGCCCGCCCCGCCAGCATAGGTCGCCGCGCTCCCGGGAGCAGACAGGTACGAGACAAGTGACGCGAGCCGGACCCGGACGGGTCGCGGTATGAATGGCCGCATGGCCTCCGGTTCCGCCGCTGCGATCTTCGACACGAGCCTCGGGGAGGATCTCGACGAGCTGCGGGTGGTGATCCAGCGCTTCGCCGCCGAGCAGGTCGCCCCGCTGGCCGAGGTGGCCGACCGCGAGAACCGCTTCCCCGCCGAGCTGTGGCCGCAGATGGGAGCGATCGGGCTGCTCGGGATGACGGTCCCCGAGGCGCTGGGCGGATCGGGACTGGGCTACCTCGCCCACGTGATGGCGGTCGAGGAGATCAGCCGGGCCTCGGCGTCCGTCGGCCTCTCCTACGGGGCGCACTCGAACCTGTGCGTGAACAACCTGTTCCTGAACGGCACCGACGATCAGCGCGCGAAGTACCTGCCGAAGCTGTGCTCGGGGGAGCACGTGGGCGCGCTGGCGATGAGCGAGCCGGGGGCCGGGTCCGACGTCATCGGCTCGATGTCGTGCCGGGCCGAGCGCCACGGCGACGTCTGGGTCGCCAACGGCTCCAAGATGTGGATCACCAACGGACCGACGGCCGATGTCCTGATCGTCTACATGCGCACCGCCGGTCGCGAGGCGGGGTCGCGGTGCGTGACGGCGTTCATCGTCGAGAAGGGCATGAAGGGGTTCTCCACCGGGCCCAAGCTCGACAAGCTCGGCATGCGGGGGTCCGAGACCTGTGAGCTGATCTTCGAGGACTGCGAGATCCCCCACGCCAACGTGCTCGGCGAGGTCGACCTCGGCAGCCACGTCCTCATGCGGGGCCTCGACTCGGAGCGGGTCGTGCTGTCGGGCGGACCCATCGGGATCATGCAGGCGGCGTTCGACACCGTGCTTCCCTACGTGACCACGCGCCAGCAGTTCGGCCAGCCCATCGGCACCTTCGAGCTCATGCAGGGCAAGCTCGCCGACATGTACGTGCGGCTGCAGTCGTCACGGTCGTTCAGCTACCGAGTCGCCCGGGCCCTCGAGGATGGCCACGGCTCCCGGATGGACGCCGCCGCCTGCCTCCTGTACGCCAGTGAGTCCGCCGTGCAGGTGTCGCTCGAGGCGATCCAGAGCCTGGGCGGCAACGGGTACACCAACGAGTACCCGGTCGGCCGTCTGCTGCGCGACGCCAAGCTCTACGACATCGGGGCGGGCACCAACGAGATCCGCCGCATGCTCATCGGCCGGGAGATGCTCGGCCGCCTGGGCTGACCGCGCCGGACTGACCGGGCCCGGCTTGACCGGGCCGGGTCCGGTGCTCAGGCCGCCGTCGGGGCCGGGTCTGCGATCACGAGCTCACCGACCGTCGCCGAGAGCCGGTCGCGGGTCGCCTCGTCGAGGCCGGCGTCGCTGACGAGCAGGTGGGCCTCGTCGAGGCGGGCGAAGGTCGACAAGCCGACGGTGCGCCACTTCGTGTGATCGGCGAGCACCACGAGGCGGTCCGCGGCGCGCACGAAGGCCCGGTTGATGTCGGCCTCGAGGAGGTTCGGCGTGCTGAAGCCGGCGCGTTGGCTCATCCCGTGAACGCCGATGAACACCTGGTCGAGGTGCAGACCCTCCAGCGCATGGGCGGCCAGGGGACCGACGAGCGCGTCGGACGGGGTGCGCTGGCCACCCGTGAGGATCACCGTGCGGTCCGGCCGGTCCTGGTCGTAGAGGACGTCGGCCACGTGGACGGAGTTGGTGACCACGAGGAGGTCGCGCACCTCCTTGATGGACTGGGCGAAGTACCACGTGGTGGTGCCCGCCCCCACGCCGATGGCGGTGCCCGACCGCACCAGGGCGGCGGCCGCTTCGGCGATGCCCCGCTTCTCGGCGATCTGGCGCCCGGACTTCTCCCGGAAGGCGGGCTCCTCGGCGTGACGGCTGCGGTCGTCGGGAGTGGTCGCCCCGCCGTGGACCTTCACCAGCAGGCCGGCCCCGCCGAGGGCATCGAGATCGCGCCGCACCGTCATGTCCGACACGCCCAGCGTGCGCGTCAGCGAGCTCACCCGGACGCTGCCGGTGCGACGCAGCTCGTCGAGGATCAGCTGACGGCGCCGGGGGGCGACCACACGATCGGACACCGGCGCAGTCTCGCCCGCCCCGGCACAGCGATGCAACAGATTCCAACATCGTTGGTGTTCGATCTCGGCACCGGGTCACGCCCCCTGCCGTCCAGATTCGGCCGACGGATGAACGCTCGTGCTGCTTGACACGACGCTCGGGGAAATGGGAGGTTGTGATCGTTTCCGCCGCGAAGTGAGCATCTCGCGGTCGTCATCCCATCCGCGCTCTCGACCGAACCAGGGGGTTCCTCATGAAGCATCCGCGGCTCGTTGCTGCAGGTGCCATCGCCGCCATCGCGGCCACGGCTCTGCCACTCACGCTCCCGCTCAGCGCCAACGCCCAGAAGACCGTCGATCTGCGGTGGCGCACGCGACCCGACAACAAGGCCGAGGCCGACGTCTACGCCAAGGTGTCCAGCACCGTCCAGGGGAAGATCAAGGGCGTCCGCCTCAAGTACGAGCCGGGCGGCTCGGAGGGGTCCAACTACCAGGACCAGCTCCGGACCGAGATCGCCGCCGGCACCGCACCCGACGTCTTCTGGATCCCCGGCACCGACGTCGCCGACTTCGCCAAGAAGGGCCTCATCGCCAACCTGCGCCCGCTGGCCAGGAAGACGAGGGGCTACGCCGACGCCAACTACTACGACGGCCCGATGCGCTCGCTGACCTACAGCATGAAGTCCAAGACCACCGGCTCCAGCTCGGACTCGCTGTGGGGCCTCCCCCGCGACGTGTCGACCTTCGCCATGTACCTGAACCTCGACCTGATCTCGCAGGCGGGCGCCCCCGATCCCCGTGAGCTGGCCAAGCAGGGCAAGTGGAACTGGGCCGCCTTCGAGGACGTCGCCAAGAAGGTCTCGGCCATCAGCGGCAAGAAGGGCTTCGGCATGAACGCCTGGTGGGCGAACTACGGCTACTTCATGAACGCCGCCGGCGGCGGCTTCTTCAGCGCCGACCGCACCGCCTGCGCTGCCGACTCGGCCAAGTCCATCGAGGGCCTCAGCTACGCAGCGGGTCTGTACAAGGCCAATCTGGCCACCCCCTACGGCGAGGACGCCGAGCCGATCTTCAACGCCGGCAACGTGGCCATGTTCATCAACGGCCGCTGGGCCACCCCCGGCGCCCGCACGAACGTCAAGTTCAACTGGGACGTCGTGAAGCTGCCCGACGGCCCCAACGGCCCGTCCAACTGGCTGTTCTGGGGCGCCTACGTGGTGAACGCCAAGAGCAAGAACCAGGCCAAGGCCTGGGAGCTCGTCAACGCTCTCACCCAGGCCGACGTCCAGGGCCAGATCTCGGCCCTCGGCGCCAACATCCCGAGCCGCAAGTCCAACGCCGCCATCCAGGCCTTCCTGGGCTTCACCCCGCCGGCCAACAACCAGGCCTTCATCGACGGCATCACCCAGGGCCCCGTGGCCGAGGGCCCGCTGTGGGCCGGCGACTGGCCCGCGTTCTCGTCGGTGATCGACAAGAAGGCCACCGAGGTCCTCACCGGCAAGGCCACCGTCGATCAGTTCAAGGCGACGATCTGCGCCGAGACCAAGTCGGCCTTCCAGGGCTGAACCAACCGGTGCGTTGACGTGCGGGCCGGGTGCCGGGGGAAACCCCTGCACCCGGCCCGTGTCGCGTCCAGGATAGGAGCCGCCCCATGAGCCCCGCCCCCGACCCCGGACCATCTCCGGTCGCTCCAGCGGCCGGAGACCCCACCCCGTCGACCCGCGTCCCGTTGCGTCGCGGTCCGTTGGCCCGCGGTCCGCTGTTTCGCGACCCGCTCGCCGCCGAGGCCGTCCTACGGGCCACCACGACGTGGCAGTTCGCCGGGGCCGGGCTCAGTGCGATCGGCGTGGGCGTCAGCTTCGCCGCCGAGGACCGCATCCGGTACCTCGTCGTCATCTGCCTGCGGACGCTGTGCCTGGTCGCCATCCCCCTGCGCCTGCTGGCGGCCTGGTGGCTGGCGCGGCGGACCCACCGCGGCCGCGTGCTCGCCTTCGGGCTCGACTACCTCAGCGCCGTGGGCGCCGCCTGCGCCCTGCTCCACCAACTCCGCGTCTTCTCCGGCTTCGACGCCTTCGCCGGTCAGTTCCGCCAGGACTGGAAACCCGCCGTCGTGGCGATCGCCGCCGGGCTCGCCATGCGGTGGGCCGCCGCCCGCCGCCGGGCCTGGGCGGCACCGGTCAGGCGGGCCGCCATGGCCGTCACCACCGCCGCGCTGGTGTGGTTCCTGATCGCTGCCGGGGCTCCCGATGCGCTCGGCGGTGCCGCCCGGAACCTGGTGCGCCCCATGTCCCTGGCCACCCTGGCCGTCGCCGTGGGCTGTGCCTGGATGGCGCGGTGGCTGCGCGACCAGCGCGTCGCCCAGGCCGTCGGCACCACCCGCGACCAGGCCGAGACGATGGACGGCTGGCTCTACCTGTCGCCCAACCTGATCGGCTTCACCGCCTTCTTCATCGGGCCGCTGCTGTTCTCGCTCGTCATCAGCTTCTCCAACTGGAACCTGGGGGCGAAGTCATTCGTCGGGGCCTCCAACTACGGGAAGCTCTTCGCGCTCCGCGTCACCGGAGCCGGCGCCGGACCCCGCGACGGCTACGCCCGGCTGATGGCGGTGGACTGGTTCGGGTTCGTCGGCCGCTTCGAGATCTGGGCGATGGACGTGCGCTTCTGGACCTCACTGCGCAACATCGTCTTCTTCCTGGTCATCGCCCTGCCCCTGTCGGTGGCGCCGGCACTGCTCATCTCCCAGCTCCTCACCCAGCGCCTCCCCGGGATGAAGGTCTTCCGGGCCGTGTTCTTCGTGCCCAGCGTCGCCGGGGTGGTGTCGATCTCGCTGATCTGGAAGCTGCTGCTCAACTCCTCGATCGGCTTCGTGAACTACTCGCTGACCCGCCTCTCGAACTGGTTCGACTTCCTGCCCTTCGTCACCGGCCGGGAGCGGGTGGAGATCGTGTGGCTGTCGTCCCCGTGGACCATCGTGCCGCTGGCCGTGGTGTTCTCCTGGATGACCTTCGGGTACAACACCGTGCTGTTCACCGCCGGGCTGCAGTCGGTGCCCCACGAGCTCCACGAGGCCGCCGCCCTCGACGGGGCCACCGGCTGGCAGCGGTTCCGCAGCGTCACCCTGCCCCTGCTGCGGCCCACCACCTTCTACGTCACCGTCACCACCATGGTGATGTGCCTGCAGATGTTCGACATCGTCTGGGTGCTGACCAACCCGGCGGGTGGACCCGCCGACGCCACCCTCACGCCGGTGCTCTACACCTACGACCAGGGGTTCCGGCAGGACCGCCAGGGCTACGCCGCCGCCGTGGCGTGGGTCCTGGCCGCCGGCCTCGTCGCCCTCGCCGTGTTCCAGTTCCGGCGCCAGAAGCGCTACGCCCTCTGAGAGCCGAAGGAGACCGCCATGGCCAAGGTCGGTGACGCCAAGTCCAACAAGGGGTTCACGGTGGCGACCTACGCCATCCTCACGGTCGTGGGCATCGTGATGATCTTCCCGTTCGTGCTGGCCGTGACCACGTCGTTCAAGTCGAGCCAGGACGTGTTCCGGTACCCGCCGCGGATCCTCCCCCATGCCAACGACACCGTCGAGGTGACGGCGACGACCGCACCGGCACCGGTCACCACCATGTCGGCGGCCGCCGGAGACCTGCTCGGCATCGACATCACCGCCGGCGGCGCCGCTGACACCGCAGGAGGCACTGCTGACACCGCCGGCGGCACCGCTGACACCGCCGGCGGCACCGCTGACACCGCCAGCGGGACGGCGGCGACGCCCGCCACGGCGCCGCGCCGCCCCCTGTTCCGGGTCCGCGACGAGAACGGCGCGCAGCGCACGTGGGCGCTCGTCGAGGACGGCATCTCGGCCAACACCTACGTGGACCCCACCGACACCTCGGTGCGCGTCGTACGGACCTCGGACCAGGTGACCGACCTCGGCCGCACCGCCCGCTACCTGGGTGAGGACCGCCCCGTGTTCCGCGTGGAGGTCGCCGGCCGGGAGCGCGAGCTCGTCCAGCAGGCCGGCTTCACCCTCGCCGGACGCTTCGCCGACCCGACCGACCTGTCCCGTTCGGTGCTGCTGCTCAAGGCCGACGCCACCCCCCTCGAGCACGTCAGCTTCCGCACGCAGAACTACCCGGACCTGCTGAGCGAGGTGAGCGTCGACCGGAGCCTCACCAACACGATCCTGGTCACCGTCTCGGTCGTCCTCGGGCAGTGCATCACGTCGATCCTCGGCGGCTACGCCTTCGCCCGGCTGCGCTTCAAGGGCCGCGACAAGGTGTTCCTCGCCTACCTCGGCTCGTCGATGATCCCCTTCGTCGTGCTGATCGTCCCGCTGTTCCAGCAGGTGGTGGCCATCGACTGGAAGGACCGGCTGGTCGTGCTGATCCTGCCGTTCCTCTTCACGCCCTACGGCACGTTCCTCATGCGGCAGTTCTTCCTCCAGCTCCCCATCGAGCTCGAAGAGGCGGCCATCATCGACGGTGCCTCCCGCAGCCGCGTGCTGTGGCGGATCCTGGTCCCCAACGCCACCCCGGCGATCGCCACCCTTGCGTCCTTCTCGTTCCTCTACGCCTGGAACTCCTTCCTGTGGCCGTTCATCGCCATCAACTCGGGGAACCAGCCCAACCACGTGCTCTCGATCTCGCTGTCGGTGCTGGGAGGACAGGGGGCCGACAACCCCCAGCTCACCCTGGCCGCCGTGGTGATCTCGATGCTGCCGCCGATCCTCGTGTTCATCGCCGCCCAGCGGTGGTTCGTGGAGAGCGCGGCCTCGGGCGCCGTCAAGGGCTGACCAGCCGGACCCGCAGGGCCGGGCCGCTCAGGACAGCCGGACCCGCAGGGCCGGGCCGCTCAGGACAGCCGGACCCGCAGGGCCGGGCCGCTCAGGACAGCCGGACGAGGAGCTCGGGGGCGACCGGGCAGCCGCCGGCGGCGACGGCGGTGGCGAGGTCGGTGACGCCCCCGGGGCCGACCACGGCGCCGATCAGGTCTGCTGACACGACCTCGAGATCGGCGTCGAGCATCCGGGCGTCGTCGGGCCCGAGGCCGAGCGCCGACAGATAGGAGCGCCACATGGCGTCGGGCAGCGCCGTGCCGACCCCGGCGACCACCCAGGTGGGCACCCCGGCCTGGGCCGCCACGCAGGCGGCGGCGTCGCTGCCGGCCACCACGACGGCCCCGCCCGGGCCCAACCCGAGCGCTTCCAGCAGCAGCAGATCGGCGCTGCGGACGGCGGCGGCCACGCCCCGCTCGTCGACGAGCTCGGCATCGGCCCCCGAGCGCTCCAGCCGGCGGACGAGCGAGGAGCCGTCGCCCAGGGCGTCGACCACCAGCAGCCGGACGTCGCCGCGGCGGTGCAGCCCGCTCACGGTGCGCTCGGGCCAGCCGAGCACGACCACGGTGGCGTCCTCGGGCACGGAGGCGCCGACCTGGCCGGGCGCCGGGTCGGACTCGACCAGATCGGCGGCGTCCCAGGCCTCGTCGTGGGGGTCGCCCGAGACCAGCACCCGGGCGGCCAGCCACCACATGCTGGCGGCGTGGGGCTGGCGGTCGACCAGGCGCCGGCAGGCCGTCACCAGCGCTGCGGGATCGTCGGAGAACGAGGCCAGCGCCCCGGCAGCCTCGCGCAGCAGCAGCGACGATCCCTCGCCGCTGGCCCGGGCGACGTAGCGGAGGCGCTCGATGGGGTGCACTGGACCGAACGCTACCGGGCCGGGCCCGGCCCGAGTGCTGTTCCGGCCGACCCGGTCAGCCCCCGGGCGGGAACCGCATCAGCCCCCGGGCGGGAACCGCATCAGCCGCCCGCCGGGAACCGCATCAGCCGCCCGCCGGGAACCGCATCAGCCCCCGGGCTGGAACAGCATCAGCCAGAGCATCACGACCAGGCCGACCCACGACACCCAGGTGGCCCGGGTCAGCCAGCGGACCGCCGTGGCCAGCTCCGCGCCGTCGCCGGCTGCGGCCGCCCGGGCGACCCGGCGCGACAGCGGCCGCTGGACCACCAGCACGAAGGCCACGGCGATGACGAAGAAGGCGATCGCCACCTGCAACCAGGCCCGACCGAGGAGGGCGTCGTCGGGGTGCAGGAGGGCGGCGGTCAGGCCGAGCGGCAGCACGGCGACGAAGGCCGGCTCCGACACGCGGCGGCGGGCCTCGGTGAGCGCCGCCAGGCCGGCGGCCCGTGCCTCGTCCGACGCCTCCCGGCGAAGGGCCCGGGTGACGAGCGGGTACACGAACAGCGGCCCGAACCCGACGACGACGGCCACGAGGTGGGCGACGACGAACCAGCGCCAGACCGCCGAGCCGACGACGTTCACCTCGGCGCTCCTGCGGGACGGACGGCCCGGGCGGGACCGGCGCCCGATGCAGGACGGGAGGGGGCGTGGTTCGGTATGGGGGTCATCATGGCTCCCGGCACAGCTCCCGGCATGGCTCCCGGCATGGCTCCCGGCATGGCTCCCGGCACGGCTCCTCCGGACCCGTCATCGGGACCCGGTCATCGGACCAGGTACCGCGCACGCACTAGCTTCGCGCGCCGTGGCTTCGAACCCCCCGAGCGATCTCGTGCTGACGCCCCTGACGGGCAAGGGATTCCCCCTGTCCGCCTGGGTCGTCCAGTACCACCTGCTCCTCGCCGTGCTCGACCCCTTCACCAACGAGAGCACCTGGGTCCTGCGCACCTCGGCGCGGGTCCTGGAGACCTTCGACCAGGCCGACTGCCGGGTCGGCATCGTGCTCGCCGGCGCCACGGCGGAGGAGGCCCGGGAGTACCTCGGCCTGCTCGCCGAGCAGTTCCTGGTGTTCCCCGACCCGGACCGCTCGATCGTCCGTGGGTTCGCCTTCGAGCGGCTCCCCGCGCTGGTGCACGTGTCGACCGACGGGACCGTCGTCAACGCCGTCGAGGACTGGGAGCCCGAGGCCTGGCAGGCGGTGACCGACGAGCTGGCCCGCCTGATGCACTGGACCGGCCCCGTCCTCCCCGGCCCGAAGGACCCGACCCCGTTCCGCGGCACCCCCGCCCTCGGCTGAGCCCGGGAACCCGTCGTGCTGGCCGCGTCCATCCGCAACGGCACGCTCGTCGTCGGTGAGGTTCCCGACCCCGCACCCGGGTCGGGCGAGGTCCTCGTGCGCGTCCGCGCCGCCGGGCTCAACAATGCCGACCGGCTGCAGATCGCCGGTCACTACCCGGCCCCACCGGGTTCCCCGTCGGACATCCCCGGCCTCGAGCTGGCCGGTGAGGTCGAGGCCGTCGGCCCCGGGGCGTTCCGCTTCCAGGTGGGCGATCGGGTCATGGCCGTCGTCGGTGGCGGGGCCATGGCCGAGCGCTGCGTGGTGCACGAGCGCACGCTGATCCCGGTCCCGTCCGGCCTGTCCTGGGCCGAGGCCGGGGGCTTCCCGGAGGCCTTCACCACCGCCCACGACGCGCTGGTCACCCAGTGCGGGCTGGTGACGGGTGAGCGGGTCCTGGTGTCGGGCGCAGCCGGCGGCGTCGGGGTGGCCGGAGTCCAGATCGCCGCCGTGATGGGCTGCGAGGTCGTGGCCAGCGTGCGCAGCGAGGCGTTGCGCGAGCGGGTCCGCGAGCTGGGTGCCGCCCTGGTGGTGGATCCGGCCGAGGTCGAGTCCCACGGCCCCTACGACGTCGTGCTCGAGCTCGTCGGCGCCGCCAACATGGCCGCCAACCTGAGGTCCCTCGCCACCGGCGGCCGGATCTCGGTGATCGGGGTGGGCGGGGGCGGATCCCGGGCCGAGATCGACCTGCTGGCCGTCATGGCCCGACGGGCCCGGATCATGGGGTCCACCCTCCGGGCCCGGCCCCTGGAGCAGAAGGCCGACGCCGCCCGCAGGGTCGAGGTGCAGCTCCTGCCCCACCTCGCGGCCGGGCGCCTGCGGGTGCCGATCGAAGCCGAGCTGCCCCTGTCCGAGGTGAACCGCGCCTACGAGCGCTTCGCCGCCGGCGGCAAGTTCGGCAAGCTCGTCGTCACGATGTGACGGCCGCACGGGCGTGGCCACCGCCGCACTCGCCGTCAGCGGGCTGATCCTGGTCATCTGCGCGCTGATGGTTGCGCGCGCACCGGTCCGTTCGGCGACGGGCGACGAGACCTTCAGCGACCGCTGGTCGGCCACGCACGCCGTCCCGGTGGGGACGGCCCGGGCCAACCCGTTCGTCGCCACGTACCTGCGCGTCATGCACGTGCTGGCCCGGCCGGCGGCGAGCTGGGGCTGCCACCCGGGATGGCTGACCGCCCTCGGCGTGTGGGCTGCGGCGGCCGCCGCCGTGGCTGCCGACCGGGGCCGCGGCGGTGCTGCCGTCGCCGCCGGTGTCGTCGTGGCGTCGCTCCTGCTCGACGGGCTCGACGGGGCCGTCGCCCTCCTCGGGGGCCGGGCGAGCTCGTTCGGGGCGGTGCTCGACACCGTGGCCGACCGGGTCGCCGACGCCCTGTGGGTGGGAGCCCTGGTCCTGGCCGGTGGACGCCCGGAGTGGGGTCTGGCCGCCATCGGGGCGACGGCGGCGCTGGAGTCGACCCGGGCCCGGGGGCTGGCCGTGCGGCCCGACTGGCGTGGCCCGGTGACCATCGGGGAGCGCCCGACGCGGGCCATCGCCACCACCGCCGGGCTGGCCGGGGCGGCATGCTGGCCGGCCACCCCGGCGGCCACGGGCGGTCTCGTCATGACGGCCGTGCCGGCGGCGCTGGGGTGTGCGCAGCTGCTGTGGTCCCTGCGGCCCGGACGGGCCGACGGACACGGCGACGGCTGAGCCGGAGATCAGCCCGGGATCAGACCGGGATCAGACCGGGATCAGACCGGGATCGTCGAGGAGTACTTGGTGAACATGTTCCCGACGCTTCCGGTGAACATCGACACCGAAGCGATGATGGCGATCACGATCACGCCGGCCATCAGCGCGTACTCGACCGCCGTGGCGCCCCGCTCGGCGTCCCGGCCGGCGGCGGCCCCATCATCGTTGCGGTGATCGGCCCTTTGATCGGCCGGGTGATCGGCCCTTTGATCGGCCCTTTGATCGGCCGGGTGATCGGGCCCGCCCCTCCACCGTCCGAAGCCGTCCGTCACGGCGCGCCCGGCCGAGGCGGCCAGGGTGCACAGGATGACGACGAGACGCAGCATGGGGGCTCCGGGTCCGGATCGGGGCTCCGGGGAGTCGGTTCGACGCTGGTTCTTCGACGCACCCGACGGCACACCGTTCACCAACGCTGATGAACGACGACCTGGACGGCCACGGCGTGGGCAGCACGGCCCACGCCCGGGAGGGTCCCGACGATGCCCCTGGGTCGGGCAACCCCGACGATCCGACCAGTCGGGCACCCCGACGATCCCCTCTCGTCCGGCTCAGCCCTCGGCCAGGATCATCCCGCCCGTGATGCGGGCGCTGAGCTGCACGAGGGGGAGCCCGCCCCCGGGGTGGGAGGAGCCGCCCACCAGGAACAGCCCGGGCACCGGTGAGCGGTTGGGCGGACGCAGGAACGCCGCCCGGGCGCCGTTGGAGGAGGTCCCGTAGATCGACCCGCCCACGGCACCCGTGTCGTGCTCGAGATCGGCAGGGGTGCGCACGACCCGCCAGCGCACGAGGTCGCGCACGTCGAGCCCACGCCCGGCCATCAGGTCGAGGATCCGGTCCGCTTCGCGCTCGGCCAGTCCCGGGGCTCGCCAGTCGATGCCGGTACGGCCCGTGGGGTCGTGACGCGGGGCGTTGACGAGCACGAACCAGGCGGCTCCGTCGGGCGGGGCGACGGCCGGATCGTCGGGCGCCGACACGTAGATGGCCGGGTCCCGGACGGGGCGGGGTCGGTGGCCGAAGATGTCGTCGAACTCGTCGTGGTAGCGGCCGGGGAACAGGACGGTGTGGTGGGCCATCCCGGGCAGACGGGCAATCGGACCGGCGGGAACGGGCCGGCGGCGGTCGAGGGCGAGCAGCAGGACCAGGCCCGACAGCGACGGGCTGGTGCGGGCCAGCGCCCGGCGGGCGCCGTCGGCCTCGGGACCGGGCACGAGGTCGCGGTACAGGTGGGTGGCGTCGGCATTGGCCACCACGGCCCGGGCGGTGATGGTCGTGGCATCGGCCAGGCGCACGCCCACGGCCCTCCCGTGGCGCACCACCACGCCCTCCACCCCGGTCGCCGTGCGGACGTCGACGCCGAGTGCCAGGCATCGTTCGAGGAGCACCTCGGCGATGCGCCGCAGCCCGCCCTCCACGTACCAGGCCCCGAAGCGGTGCTCGGCGTGCAGGATCGACGCCAGCACGGCCGGTGCCTTCCGGGGGTCGCTGCCGGTGTAGGTGGCGAACCGTTCCACGAAGGCGACCAGGCGCTCATCGGACAGCGAGGCCCAGGCGAGGGAGCTGAGGGTCCGCCACGGGGCGATCGTGGTCAGGTCCCGCGCCCGTCGGCTGAGCCGCACGAGCGTGCCGATGCCGGCCAGCGGGGACTCGAGGAAGGGGACCCGGGTGGCGTCCCACATGGCTGCGGCCCGGGTCAGGAACCGCCGGAGCTCGGCCCCGTTGCCCGGGCGCAGCGCATCGGCGGCGGCCACGAGGCCGTCGTCCCCCGCCGGATGGTCCCACCAGGTCCCGTCGGCGAAGCGGTAGCGGCAGAGCGGATCGAGGGGGCGCAGCTCCAGGTGGTCCTCGAGGCGGGCACCGGCCGCGGCCAGGGTGTCGCGCAGGACGTCGGGGAGCGTGAGCAGGTGCGGGCCGGTGTCGAACCGGAAGCCGTCGCGATCGAGCAGGCCGAGCTTGCCGCCGACGGCCGTGGCCCGCTCGCACACGACCACCCGACGGCCGGCCGCGGCCAGGCGCAGGGCGACGGCCAGGCCGCCCACGCCGGCGCCCACGACCACCGCGTCGGTCGTCCCGTTGCGGCCCGGGCCGGTGCCCGGCACCGCCCGCCGCTCAGACACGCCGACCCCGCCACAGGGTCCCGCCGCCGGCCCGGGCCCGGGAGCTGCGGACGGTCAGCGCCAGCAGGGCGGCGACCGAGGCCGGGTGGGCGACGGAGTCGGCGACCCGGCCACCGGTGCGGCGGGCGCTCACCATCCGCCCGAGGACGGCCAGGAGATAGCCGCGCCATCCGACACGGCACAGGTCCCGTCGGCCGGTGACCGCGCCGACGACGGCGGCGGCCGGAGGGACCAGGTAGGCCAGCGTCAGCAGCGCCCCCGTGGCCGCACTGGCGGCATCGCCCCCGAACCCGGTCACGAGGCTCTTGGTGTAGCCGTCACGCAGCTCCGGCCACGACGTGTACATGCGGCAGTGGGCGAGGTCCGTGCCATCGGCGACGATGGCCCGACCTCCGGCCCGCTTGACGGCCCGGGCCAGCCACACGTCCTCGACGACCGCGTCGCGCACGGCACCGTGGCCTCCCACGCCCTCCCAGACCGCACGGCGCACGGCGAGGAGCTGACCGTTGGCGGCGGTCATCGACGCCGGGCTCCCCGCCCGCTCGGCCAGGCGCAGCGGCAGGAACGTGAGCCAGAGCCACTGCAGCAGCGGCTGGACGAGCCGCTCGGCGCCGGTGACGGCGATCTGGCGGGGGTACGGCGACACCAGATCGACCCCCAGTTGCTCGAGCAGGTCGACGGACGCCCGGACGGCGCCGGGGGCCAGCACGACGTCGGCGTCGAGGAACACGAGGACCTCGCCGGTCGCCGCCTCGCCGAGCTGCTGGCAGGCGTGGGGCTTGCCGAGCCAGCCCGCGGCCAGGTCCCGCCCGGGGATGACCCGCACCCGGGGATCTCCGCCGGCGGCGGCGAGCACGACGGCGGCGGTGCCGTCGGTCGAGCCGTCGTCGAGGACGAGGACCTCGTGCACGTCGACGGAAGGCTGGGCGACGACCGAGGCGATGGTGGGCCCGATGCGGGCGGCTTCGTCGCGGGCGGGGATGCAGACGCTGACCCGGCGGGTTGCCGAGCGGGGCGAGGTGTCGATCCGGGGCCGCCGCAGCAGGAACGCGTTGATGACCGTATGCGCGCTGAGTATCCCGGCGAGCGCCGAACCGGTGCGCACGACCACGGCGGCGGTGCCCCCACTGCGGGGACGGCTCATGACGGGCGGCGCCGCGTCGCGGCGAGCCGGAGGGGTCGCCGCCACCACGGGGGCGGGTCGGCCAGGAACCCACGGACGGCGGGGGCCAGCGCCAGGGCCATCGCCGGACCGGCGACCAGCGTGACCGTGGGCCGGTCGAAGAAGACCACGAACCCGATCACCGAGGACCAGAACGTCCAGGCCAGGAGGGCGAAGGGGACGCGCTCGTCGGGCCGGGGCGATCGCGGCACGAGACGGTCGAGCGAGCCGAGGACGAGCAGGGACGTGAGCACCCAGCCGAACGAGTTGGACACGGGGATGCCGTGCAGGTCCGGCCACCGTGACGGCTCCCAGATCCAGTGGCCGGCGTCGACCATCTGGGGGTCGAGGAACAGATCCCAGGTGACGAGCACGGCACCGCCGACGAGCAC
>JBIKWW010000306.1:0-4845 GCA_044356125.1 Acidimicrobiia bacterium | reverse complement strand
CTGCCCAATCACGCCCCGCTCGCCGTCGCCGAGCAGTTCGGGATGCTCGAGGCGATGCATCCCGGCCGCATCGATCTCGGCCTGGGGCGGGCTCCGGGGACCGACGGCCACACGGCGCGGGCCCTGCGGGGCACGCGCCTGCACGAATCGGAGGACTTCATCGAGCGTCTGGGCGAGCTCATCGGGTTCTTCCGGGCGTCGTTCCCCGACGACCATCCCTACGCGCGCATCCGGGCCGTGCCGGGGGCGGGCGACATGCCCCAGCTATGGATGCTGGGCTCGAGCGACTGGGGCGCCCAGGTCGCCGGGCACCTCGGGGTGCCGTTCTCCTTCGCCCACCACTTCGGCACCGGTGGCACCGAGGAGGCACTGGAGCTCTACCACCGGTCGTTCCGGCCCTCCGACGTGCTCGACCGGCCGTACACGATGATCGGGGTCCAGGTCCTCTGCGCCGAGACCGAGGCCCGGGCCCGCTACCTCGCCGGGGCCGGTGCCCTCGGGTTCCTCCGCCTGCGCCAGGGCCGCCCGGGCACCACCCCGACACCGCAGGAGGCGGCCGCCCATCCCTACACCGAGCACGAGCGGGCGTTCGTCGAGCAGCGTCTGCGCAGTGCCGTGCTCGGCACGCCCGACCTCGTGCGTGAGCGCCTGCAGGAGCTCCAGGCCCGCTACGGCGTCGACGAGCTCATGGTCACGACGTCGACGCACGCCCACGAGGACCGCGTGCGGTCCTTCGAGGGTCTCGCCGGGTCGGGGCTGCTCAGCGCCCCGCTGGCAGCGTCGCGCTGAGCACGAAGGCCGGCCCGTCCGGGGCCGGGCAGGGCAGCTCCACGCGCACGGCGGGACGTCCGTCGGCCCCCGCCTCGACGGGTGTCCAGGCCAGCGAACCCGCCCCCGGCCGGGCCCCGGCGAGCTGGACCACGGCGCCCTCGGGGACGGACCAGCCGATGACGACGACGGTCGGTGCCGCGGTCGCGCCGCGCACGATGGCGTGCGAGGCCCCGGTGGTGGGGGTGTGGGTGAAGCGCACGGGAGCACCCTCTCCCGTCTCCCCTTCGACCCGCTGCCCTTCGACCCGCTGCCCTTCGACCCGCTGCCCTTCGACCCGCTGCCCTTCGACCGGTCCCCCGGAGCCCGGCCGGGTGCCGTAGATGGCGTCGCCGTGCACCGCCAGCCAGGTGCCCAGGGCCTCCAGGCGCAGCCGCTGGGCGAAGGGGATCTCGCCCCGGGCCGTCGGGCCAACGTTGAGCAGCAGGTTCCCGCCGTGGGACACGATCTCGACGAGGTCCCAGACCAGCTGGTCGGGGCGCAGGAAGTCCTCGTCGCGTTCGAGCCGGTTGTAGCCGAAGGACCTTCCGATGCCCCGGCAGACCTCGAACTTGCGGCCCGGAACGGGCGCGTCGATCCGGTACTCGGGGGTGAGGAAGTCGGCGTCGAAGGTGCCCCGACGGGCGCCGATCACGTCGAATCGGTCGTTGACGACACCGTCGGGCACCCGCTCGTAGTAGGCGGCGACAAGGTCCCGGTAGCTCCCGGCGGGGGGATGGGCGATGTCGTTCCAGAGCACGTCGGGCCGGTACCGCTCGATCAGCTCCTCCCAGTGGGCGTGGACGTAGGCGGCGTACTCCGGCGAGCGGGGGATGGCGGCGATCATCCCGGCGAAGTCGGCCATGCCGGCAGGTTCGACGGGGGCGCCGGGGCCGGCGAAGGTCCAGTCCAGTCCGCCCGAGTAGTAGAGCCCGACGCGCAGGCCCCGGTCCCGCACGGCGTCGACCAGCGGTCCCACGAGGTCACGTCCGGCGTCCCAGTCCGGGCGGTGGGGGTTGGGCACGGCGCTGGGCCACAGCAGCACCCCGTCGTGGTGCTTGGTGCCGTGGACCACGTAGCGCGCCCCGCTGCGCACGAACAGCTCCGCCATGGGGTCGGGATGCCAGTCCCGCACGGCCTCCTGCCACAGGGGGACGAAGTCGGCGTAGGGGCGGCCACCCCACACCTCGGCGTGGTGACGGGCCACGGGGGTGTCGCCCAGGGCCAGGGAGTTCCAGTACCACTCGGCGTAGGGCGTGTTGCGCATGGCCTCGCCCCAGTCGCCCCGTTCGGCGATGGTGAAGGGGTCCTCGCTGAGCGGGGCGAAGGCCGGCACCGAGGCCGGGTACCAGTGCACGAAGATGCCGAGCTTGGCGTCGTCGTACCAGCCGGGGAGGGGGCGCATCCCCGCAGGCTACGGTCGGCCCGGTGACCTCGTCATCAGGAGCGCCGGGATCCCGTGGCGCCCTGCCCCCCGAGGCGCTGTTCGTGCTGAGCGCCGTGTCGCTCTACGTGGGTTCGGCGCTGGCCAAGAACGTCTTCCCGTCGCTGAGCCCGGTCGGGGTGGCGTGGCTGCGGGCCGTGGGCGGCGGCCTCGCCCTCGTTGCGTGGCGCCGGCCGTGGCGGCGGGTCTGGACCCGTCGGGACCTGCGCCTGGCGCTGCTGTTCGGCCTGGCCACCGTGGCCATGAACACGTGCTTCTACCTGGCCATCGACCGCCTCCCCATCGGGACCGCGGTGGCGATCGAGTTCCTCGGACCGGTGGCCGTGGCCGTCACCGGCCTGCGGAGCCGGCGGAACCTCGTGTCGCTCGGGCTCATCGTGGTGGGCGTGGCCGTGCTGTCGGGGATCGAGTGGCGGGCCAACCTCCCCGGCCTGGTGGCCATCTTCGGGGCGGCGACGATGTGGGCGGGCTACATCGTGCTCGGATCCCGGGTGGCGGGTGCGGGTGAGGGGACCGGTCTCGACGGGCTCGCCGTGGGCGTCCTGTTCGGTGCCGTCCTGCTCAGCCCGGCGGGCCTGGCGGCGGCCGGGAGTGGTCTGGGGGACGGGCGGCTGGTGGCCGAGGCGCTGCTCGTGGGCATCTTCTCGTCGGCCATCCCCTACGGCCTCGACCAGATCGTGCTGGCCCGGATGTCGCCGGCCCGCTTCGCCCAGCTCCTGGCCATCCTGCCGGTGACGGCGGCCGTGGTGGCGGCGGTCATGCTGCGCGAGATCCCGGGACCCGGAGAGCTGGTGGGCATGGGGCTGGTGGTGATCGCCCTGCTGGTGCGGGACCGGGCCCGGGCCTGAACGGGCAGCCGGTTCGCCGGCGATGCGGACTGGCGCCGGGTGCCGTGCGCCGGGCACCCTCGGACCCGTGACCCCCGCACCGCCCCCGTCCGCCGGTCCCGCACCCGCCACTCAACCCGCCACCCAACCCGCCACCCAACCCGCCACCCAACCCGTGGGCTTCCGACAGGTCCGGTACGCACCACCCCCGGGAGCGACCACGGTGCTCCTGGTGCGCCACGGGGCGTCGGAGCCCGCCGTCCCGGGCCGTCCGTTCCCGCTCGTCGACGGGCACGGTGATCCGGCCCTGGAGCCCGCCGGTCACGCCCAGGCGGGTCTGGTCTGTGCGCGGCTGGCGGCCGAGCACCGGGCCGGGCGCACCGTCGACGCGGTGTACGTCACGAGCCTCCGCCGGACCCACCAGACGGCGGCGCCGCTGCTGGGGGAGCTCGGTCTGCAGGCGCGGGTCGAGGCCGACCTGCGGGAGGTCTTCCTGGGCGACTGGGAGGGCGGTGAGCTACGCGCCCGGGCCGCTGCGCTCGATCCCATCTACCTGCGCATGCGCGAGGAGCAGCGCTGGGACGTGATCCCCGGGGCCGAGCCCGAGGAGGTGTTCCGGGCCCGGACGCAGGCGGGCCTGGGCCGCATCGTGTCGGGCCATCCCGGGGGTCGGGTGGTCGCCGTGGTGCATGGCGGGGTGATCGGCGCCCTCCTGGCCGTCGCCGCCCGTTCGTCGACCGCCTTCGCCTTCGGTGGCGCCGACAACTGCTCGATCTCCGAGATCGTCGTGGAGGCCGACGGGACCCAGCGCGTCCGGCGCTTCAACGACACCGCCCACCTCGACTGACGCCGATCAGCGACGGCTCCTCGTTGGCCCGGCGCAGGGTGGCCAGCGGGTCGCGGCCGTGGGCGGGGCAACCGGGCACGGGCCCACCTTCGGCACCGGCAGCGACAGGAGCCGCGAACGGGTCGGTCAGACCGGCTCGAGGACCATCACCGGGATCACCCGTCGCCCGGCCCGCTCCTGGTAGGTCTGGTAGCCGATGTAGACGTCGAGGGCCTTCTCCCACAGGCGGGCCCGTTCCTCGCCGGAAGCCTGCCGGGCCCGGTAACGGCCGCTGCGCCCGGCGGCGACCACCTCGCACTCGGGGTGTGCGACCAGGTTGTGGTACCAGGCGGGGTGCCGGGGGGCGCCGCCCATCGATGCGATGAGCACGATGTGCTCGCCGTCCCGGGCGTACACGAGCGGGGTCTCCCGCGTCTCGCCGGACTTCGCTCCGGTGTGGCGCAGCAGCAGCACGGGGGCTCCGGGGAGCGAGCTCAGGTGCCCCTTGGAGAGCTTCAGCAGCGGCGGGTCGACCCGACGGGCGACACCGAGCACCCACAGGGTGCCGAGCTTGGAGGAGACCACCGAGGTCAGGACCCGGGAGGGGAGCGGGATGCGCCGGGGCGTCGGCGGCACGTCGGCCATCCCCGGACGCTACCGCCCGTCGCCTCCGGCGGGATGCCGTCGGCGGCGACCCGGGCTCGGCTCCCAACCCCTGCCGTCACCGGGCTCCGACGCCCTGACGCCTGACGCCTGACGCCGCCGACCCGACCTCCGTCGCAACCCCTTCCGACCGTGTCGGTGGTCGTTCCGTGACGACTGGTTGGGTCGGTTCGACCGTGTCGGTGGTCGTCGGTTCGACCGTGTCGGTGGTCGTTCCGTAACGACTGGTTGGGTCGGTTCGACCGTGTCGGTGGTCGTCGGTTCGACCGTGTCGGTGG